>JAFQBA010000052.1 GCA_017416845.1 Clostridia bacterium | reverse complement strand
TAACAAATCCGGGATACAGACCTCCTGCATCCTCACCGGTAACAAATCCGGGATACAGGCCTCCTGCATCCTCACCGGTAACAAATCCGGGATACAGACCACCTGTGTCCACACCGAAAACACCCTCGTCATACGGTTCAGCCTCCTTTGAAACGGATACAAAACCTTCAGAGACAGAATTGCGTGATGACGCAGTATCTTCTCAGTCGCTCAAAGCAATGCCTGTTTCCGATTCTGCACCAATGTATACAACCGAATCTGCTGCTCAGCCTGAACATGATGCAAGGGTAGTATCTTTTGAAAATAAGGATAGGTGTACGGAAATAGACAAGAATCCTCCTGATAGCAAATACGATGATGATGAAACTATAAATTTTGATACGGTAACACCAACTTTGACTATTCCGACCTCTTCAGATGCTGAGAATAAAAAAGATGTTTCGTGTGATGATATGCCCGCATATTCATCCGAGATATCAATCAATGATAAGCCCGCTAAGAAGAAAAATAAAATTGTTATAGTTTTTTTGTTGATTGCAATAATAGCGCTTCTTGGTGTTGGCGGATACATGGCTTATAACCGTTTCTTTAAAAATACTGCAGATACAGTTGAAAATTCTGAAGTTCAAAATCTGGTTAATGCGTATGTTACGGCAGTTAATAAAAATGATGCAAAAACCATGGTTGACATCTCTGTTGTTGGAGCTCTTTCAGATGAGCAAGTACAACAAGTATACGGAATGAGTTATGAAGAAATGGTTGGAGAGACCCGTATTGCTGCTGATTTGATTAAGGGTATGTCATTGTCGGTTACTCCGGTAGATGTATGTGAAATGAGTTCTGAAGAAATTGATACTATAAACATCGGAGCTCCGGATGGGATTAGAATAAGTGATGGTATAGAAATAGTATGTGATTTAAATATTTCAGGAAACGGAACCTCTGAAATTAAGAGAAAAACGTTCAGTGCCGTTAAATTAAATGATAATTGGTATCTGTTTAACGCATAGTTTTTAAACCATGACGGGCGTTTGCTTGCTTAAGATAAAGATTATTGATAGGGAAGGTTTAAAAATGTCCAATAATATTTTTCTTGATTTTTTAAAACGAAAGGGCGTTTCGCTTTCGGTAAAAAAGTATTTTGTTGATGCTTTTTCAGCCATGGCAATGGGGTTGTTTGCATCACTGCTCATCGGAACAATTTTTTCAACAATATCAACACACACAGGAGTTGAATTTTTTGCAAAAATGAGTGAACACTGCAAGGCTGTTCAAGGTGCGGCAATGGCAATTGCCATTGGTTGCAGTCTTGGTGCGAGCGGTCTTGTACTTTTTTCGCTTTGCGTTGTCGGTCATGCCGCAAATTTGCTTGGTGGTCCGCTTGGTGTTTTTGTCATAACACTTTTGTCGTGTGAGCTTGGAAAAATAGTATCCAAAGAAACAAAAATTGATATATTGGTAACACCGACAGTGATAATTGCCGTAGGAACAGGACTTTCCATGCTCATAGGTCCGGTTGTTGCCGAAATAATGACGGCTTGCGGAGACATGATTATGAGCTTTACGGAGCTTCAGCCTTTGTGGATGGGTATTCTTGTGTCGGTTACTGTCGGTATTGCTCTCACACTTCCAATCAGTTCAGCGGCAATTTGTGCATCAATAGGACTTGTTGGCCTTGCCGGCGGTGCAGCAACTGCAGGCTGTTGTGCACAGATGATAGGCTTTGCTGTTATGAGTTTTAAAGAAAATCGTTGGGGCGGTCTTGTGGCTCAAGGACTTGGCACATCAATGCTTCAGATGGGAAATATTTGCAAAAATCCTCTTATATGGATTCCGCCCACTCTCGCATCGGCAATTACAGGGCCTTTGGCAACCTGTGTTTTTAAACTGAGAATTGATGTCAATAATCCCATAGCTTCAGGAATGGGTACATGCGGTCTTGTTGGTCCGATAGGAATTATTTCTGATGCAGGATTTGGTTCATCATTGGAATGGACAGGTCTTGTGCTTATATGTATTATTCTTCCTGCAATTCTGACACTTATTTTTTCATCAATACTCAGAAGAATCGGTTGGATAAAGCAAAATGATTTAAAACTTGATTTGTAATCTTGAAAGGAGATATATTTATGAAAATCGAAACAAAATGTATACAGTCGGGATACACTCCCGAAAACGGTGAACCAAGGGTTTTGCCGATTTATCAGAGCACAACATGGAAATATGGCACCACAGAGCAAATGGGCAAGCTTTTTGACCTTGAAGAAAGTGGTTATTTCTATACACGTCTTGCAAACCCCACAAATGATGCGGTTGCCGCAAAAATTGCCGATCTTGAGGGCGGCGTTGCCGCAATGCTTACCTCTTCCGGTCAGGCGGCATGTTTTTATGCAATTTTCAACATTTGTAATGCAGGTGACCATTTCGTATGTTCATCAAGCGTATATGGCGGAACATTTAATCTCTTCGGTACAACAATGAAAAAGCTCGGTATTGAAGTTACTTTTGTCGATCCCGACAGTGACGAAGCAACCCTCAATGCAGCCTTCCGTGAAAATACCAAGGCAATGTTTGGTGAAACAATTGCAAATCCTGCTCTTGTTGTTCTTGACATTGAAAAATGGGCAAACATCGCTCACAGTCATGGTGTTCCCCTTATCATAGACAACACCTTTGCAACACCAATCAACTGCCGTCCCTTTGAATGGGGTGCAGACATTGTTGTTCACTCCACCACAAAATATATGGATGGCCATGCAACAAGCGTTGGCGGTTGTGTTGTAGATTCCGGAAACTTCGACTGGGAAAAGAGCGGCAAATTCCCCGGACTCACAACTCCCGACGAATCCTATCACGGCATTACTTACACCGAAAAATTCGGCAAAGCAGCTTACATCACAAAGCTTACTGCACAGGTTATGAGAGATTTGGGTTCAATTCCTTCACCTCACAATGCATTCCTTTTGAATTTAGGGCTTGAAACACTTTTCCTTCGCATGGAACGCCACTGCAGCAATGCTCAGGCAATTGCCGAGTATCTTTCTAAAAATGACAAAATTTCATGGGTTAAATATTGTGGTCTCAAGGATGATAAATATTATGACCTTGCGCAAAAATATCTTCCAAACGGTTCCTGCGGCGTAATTTCCTTTGGCGTCAAAGGCGGCAGAGAAGCTGCTGTTAAATTTATGGATGGACTTCGTCTTGCGGCAATTGTAACTCATGTTGCCGATGCAAGAACTTCAGTTCTTCATCCTGCAAGCCATACTCACCGTCAGCTAAATGACGAAGAGCTTGTAGCAGCCGGTGTAACTCCCGACCTCATCAGATTCTCTGTTGGTATTGAAAATGTTGATGATATCATTGCCGATATTCAGCAAGCTCTTGATCAGATTTGATTTTAGAGGTGAATCATGCAAAAGAAAAAACAATTAATAGGCACTTTGTTTTTGCTTGCGGCGGCAATTGTGTGGGGAGCGTCCTTTGTTTTTCAAAATGAAGGTGCAGCGCTGGTTCATCCCATTGCATTCAACGGAATCAGAAGCATAGTTGGTGCACTTTCACTTTTGCCCGTTATTGCCGTACTTACATTAATATCAAAAAAGAACCGTACATACCAAAAGCCAAGCTCAAAGCAAAAAAAAGATTTGTGGCTCGGCGGTACGTGTTGTGGTCTTGTGGTTTGTATTGCGGCAACGCTTCAAACGATTGGCATTGAACAAGGAGCAGGTGAGGCAGGGTTCATAACAACCATATATATTGTTTTTGTTCCCATTCTTGGCATATTTCTCAGGCAAAAAATACCGCATAAGGCATGGATAGCTGTTATGATGTGCGTGGGAGGTTTGTATCTCTTGTGCGGTAGCTTTGCGTTTAATATAAACCAGATATACCTTCTTATGTGTGCATTTTTCTTTGCGGTTCATATTCTTGTCATAGATTATTTTGCACCAAAGGTAGACGGTGTTAAACTTTCGTGTATTCAGTTTATGGTTGCCGGAATTCTTGATTGCATAATTATGGTTTTTGTTGAAATTCCCACCTGGCAAAGTATTGTTGATTGTTTCTGGCCAAATATTGCATATGCAGGAATGGCTTCGTGTGCCATTGGTTACACATGTCAGATTATAGGACAAAAATACGTTGCAGCAACTGTTGGCTCACTCCTTATGAGCCTTGAATCAGTGTTCTCGGTATTTTTTCAGTGGCTGTTGCAGGGCGAGCTTCTTGCTCCGAAACAAATTGCAGGATGTGTTATAATTTTTGCGGCAGTTGTTTTAGTTCAGCTTCCGACTAAATCTAATAACAAACAGATAGTTATGCAGTAAAACAGAACAGATATATAAACCTCAAAACCACAAATTTGGCTTTGGGGTTTTTTGTATCGAACATATTTCCAAATATAAATGATATAGAAGTAAAAAGGTTCAATAATACTGTAATATGGTACATGTTTAAAAACATTTATCCGAAAAGCTGGCAATTGCAATGATTTTGTGTTATAATATTTTTATTAAAGCAAACAGGAGAAATTATGAAAAGGATAGTACTTGGCATTCTTGCCCACGTCGATTCCGGAAAGACAACACTTTCCGAGAGTTTTTTATATAATTCAGGTCAAATTTCAAGGCTTGGCAGAGTAGACCATGGCGACGCTTTTTTAGACACCGATTCCATTGAGCGTGACCGTGGGATTACAATCTTTTCCAAACAGGCAATAATTAATACCGAAGATTCCAAGATAACTCTTGTGGATACTCCGGGACATGTGGATTTTTCCGCCGAAGCAGAAAGAACCATGGGTATTCTTGACTATGCAGTGCTGGTTATCAGTGGGACCGATGGGGTTCAGAGTCACACACGTACTTTGTGGAATCTTCTTAATCATTACAATATTCCAACATTTATTTTTGTAAACAAAATGGATTTACCAAATGATGGAAAAGAAAGTATACTTGATGATTTAAAAACCAATCTTTCCGATGGCTGTCTTGATTTTTCGTGCATGGATGATGAGTTTTATGAGTTGGCGGCGCTGCTTGACAATGAGCTGATGGATGAATATTTGGAAAATGCAAGTCTTTCTCACGAAAGTCTTGTCAAAGCCATAAATTCACGGAAAATTTTTCCGTGCTTCTTCGGATCGGCTTTAAAAAACGAAAATGTTTCGGAATTTCTTGATGCTGTCGATCGCTACACCGTAATGCCCATATATGCTGATTCTTTCGGTGCAAGAGTTTATAAGATTACCGAAGATGAAAAAGGTACACGACTTGCACACATCAAAATAACCGGAGGCTCTCTCGGTGTTAAAACCATGATAAACGGTAACGGATGGAGCGAAAAAATCAACGAAATCCGTTTTTATTCCGGCGACAAATTCAAAAGTTCCCAAGAATGTTTCGCCGGTGATGTTTGCGCGGTTACAGGTCTTTCAAGGGTTCTGTCCGGTGACGGACTGGGTTCGGATGTCGGAGAGGAACATTTTTTCTCTGAACCTGTGTTTACCTATTCTGTTCGTTTGCCGAGTGGGATGGATGTGTCGGAAGCTCTTCCCATATTCAAAAAGCTTGAACAGGAAGAATCTCAAATGCAAGTCACACTTTCCGGGTTTCCTCAAAAAATTAATATACGTATAATGGGTGAAATTCAGCTTGAAGTCATGAAGCGAATTCTTTCAGATCGCTTTTCACTTGATGTTGAGTTTGAACAGGGTACCATTATTTATAAAGAAACCATAGCAAACACTGTTGAAGGCGTAGGACACTATGAACCCCTCAGACACTATTCTGAAGTTCATCTTCTTCTTGAACCCGGCAAAAGAGGTAGCGGGCTTGTTTTTCAAACCAAATGCAGTGAAGATGTTCTTGCTCGTAACTGGCAAAGACTAATAATGACTCATCTTGAGGAAAAAACTCATCTCGGTGTTCTCACAGGCTCTCCTATAACCGACATGAAAATTACACTCATAAACGGCAGAGCTCACCAAAAGCACACCGAGGGCGGCGATTTCAGGCAATCTACCTACAGAGCTGTTCGTCAAGGACTTATGCAGGCAGATAGCGTGCTTCTTGAACCTTATTACAGCTTTGTACTTGAAATTCCAACCGAACAAACCGGTAGAGCCCTGACTGATTTTCAAAAAATGAATGCTGATTTTGAAGCTCCGGTAGTTTTGGGAGATATCACAAAAATTACAGGAAAAGCCCCTGTTTCTGCCATAAGGGACTATCACCGCGAGGTTATTTCCTATACTCATGGCACAGGCAGACTTTCCCTCAGCTTCAATGGATATGAACCCTGCAAAAATTCTCAGTATGTTATAGATGAGATTGGTTATGAATGTGAAAGTGATATGGAAAACACTGCCGATTCGGTGTTTTGTGCTCACGGTGCAGGTTTTGTTGTTAAGTGGAATGAAGTTTTTGACTACATGCATATTCCGCTTCTCAAAGACTCTGCTCCCGATCTTGATACACCCATCCTTGCACCGAAATATCAGAAAATTGTTGCCGATGATAACGAGCTTTTGAAGATTTTTGAGCAAACCTACGGTAAGCAAAAAGAAATACATCACAAACAAAAAAGGGAAGAACGCACGGCTAAAACCTACAAGTCACCGGGTTCTGCACCATACACCGGCAAAGAATATCTTTTGGTTGACGGATATAATATTATTTTTGCCTGGGACGAACTTTCGGAAATTTCAAAAGATTCTCCCGATGCGGCAAGAGCGGTGCTCACAAGCAGACTTTGTAACTATCAGGCTGTTCGTCGCAACAATGTCATTTTGGTGTTTGATGCCTACAAGGTCAAGGGCAATGTACGTGAAATTGAACGAGTAGGAAATGTCAGCATTGTCTACACCAAAGAAGCCGAAACAGCAGATGAATACATTGAAAAAACCTCAAAGGAGCTCAGTCGTAACTATAGGGTGCGTGTTGCCACTTCCGACGGTCAGGTTCAGATGATAGTTTTCGGCAATAACGCAGTGAGGGTGACGGCACCGGAATTTATTGAAGAAATAAAAAATTCGGAAAAAGAAATCAGACAATATGTTTCAAAGATTATAGAGTAGGAGAGGACAATGACAAAATTAATTTTAATCAGACATGGCGAAAGTCAGGCAAACAGAAATGGTATTTTTGCAGGTAACTTTGATGCAGATCTTGAAGACAGAGGAATGCTTCAGGCAGAAAAAACCGCAAAATATATTAAAGATAATTTTAAAGTTGACGCAGTGTATGCATCTGATCTCAAAAGGGCGTACAAAACAGGTAAATGCATAGCGGACGAACTTGGATTGAAAGTTATTCCGGAAAGTCAAATTCGCGAAATCCATGCAGGAAAATGGGATGGCGAAAAGTTCGATGTTATTTTTGAAAAGTATGCCGAGGATTATAAAATATGGAAGGAAGACATTGGCAGTTCACGTCCGACAGATGGTGAGTCTATTGCCGAAATGAAGGAGCGTGTTATGTCGGCTTTTGAGAAAATAGCAAAGGATAACGACGGAAAAACCGTTGTTTGTGCAACCCATGCAACGCCAATTCGAATCATGCAGACCATGATTCAAAAGGGAAGCCTTTCCGAGATGCAAAATGTTCCGTGGGTCAGCAATGCATCGGTTTCAATCTATAACTATGATAACGGCAAATGGACAGCCGAGGTTGTGAGTTTCGATGAACATCTCAGCGATTTAAGAACAAATCTTCCGGCTAATGTTTGATATTAATCAGGCTTTGTCGGTGAATTGGTTTTCAAATTCATCGACAAAGCTCAATTTGAATTTTATTCTTTACAAACAGATGTTTTTGTGATATAATAAAAAAGTACGGGGCATTAGCGCAGTTGGGAGCGCATCACACTGGCAGTGTGGGGGTCAAGGGTTCAAGTCCCTTATGCTCCATAAAAAGACACCTTCGGGTGTCTTTTTTTGTGCATAGGACTTGAACCCTATGTATAAAATATTATATTGCACTGTATATGGAATCGTGCTATAATAGTATTATCACAATACAATTTAGAGAGGTGTATAAGCATGGTTGATGAAGTGAAAAAATGTATAGAAATCAGAACGGAATTTTTTTCAAAGTATTATATTGTTCCTCAAAGTATGCAGGCGGATGTTGATGCATTTACAAAAGAACTGTATAACATGGGCGAAAACTGCACTGATTCCATGGATTTTGAACAGCGTTTTGCCGGTGGCGGATACAGTGAAAAGTTTAATTCTCTGCTTATGTCATGCACACCAAAGCCCGTTTCAATGACTGAAGAACAAAAGCAATATTCAAAACAGGTTGAAAAAGAATTATACAAAGAAAGTGGCGGAAGCGTTGTTCGTGATATTGTCGATGATGTTGCCGATACGATGATGGTTGAGGCTGAGGAAGAGGCGATATCTCAAAGGAGAAAAGCTATGATTGAAGCCGGAGTCTTTGATGACTACACTCGTGCAACAAATCATATTGAAAACGCCAAAGGTCTTTTTGGTTTTTTTAAAAACAAGTTTGGAAAGAATAAAAACAACAAGGACTAATTTTGGCAATCCGACATTTTGAATGTTAATCACAGTGCGATGGTGTTTGGAATATAATATTATCGGAGGTGAGTTAATATGTCAAAGTGTAATTGCGGTTGCAGGTGGGATTGTATTGGTGTTAGCGTTGTAGCAAGCATTTTTGTGACGATAATAACAGCTTTCTTAACCTACAGTGCAACCATAACACTTACACCTGTCTTCTTGTGGGTGCTTTTTGGAATAGGTGTTGTATACCTTGAATTAAATCTTCTGTTCTCTGCATATAATGATTTTGAAATCAGAGCATGTTCATGTTCTATTATTCCGACATTACTTGTTGGTATTGTTGGTACAATTATCATATCATTAATTCTTTTGGGAATTACTTTTGCGGCAACAAGTATTTTAGGTGCTGTAATATCCGGAATTCTTCTTGGTTTTTTCACATTGACCATTTTTTCAACAGCATGTTTTGTTCTGTGCAGGTTCGCTTGTAACGGAGTTAGAAATTGATATGCTTAGATTTCCGATAAAAAATTAGTTTTTCGCATGACATCAACAAAGTTTGTTATACAATAAAAAACATGGGACTTTTGCATTGCAAGAGTCCCATGTTTATATGTGCTGTTATTAATATCTGAATTAATACATTCCCATTCCGCCGCCGGGCATACCTGCTGCAGGAGCCGCATTTGCGTTGGGATCTTCTTTGTCTGCAACAATGCTTTCGGTTGTGAGAACCATACTTGCAACTGATGCAGCATTCTGGAGAGCACTTCTTGTAACCTTTGCGGGATCAACAATACCTGCTTCAACCATATCAACATATTCTTCAATAAGAGCGTTGAAACCAACACCTGCTTTGTTGGATTTGATTTTGTCAACAATTACGCTGCCCTCAAGACCTGCGTTTTTAGCAATCTGCTTAACGGGTTCTTCCAAAGCTTTGAGGATGATTTTAACACCTGTTTTAGCATCTGCTTCGTCAACTTCGTCAATTGCCTTTTCAACTGCGCTGATTGCATTGATGTAGGAAGTACCGCCACCTGCAACAATACCTTCTTCAACAGCTGCTTTTGTAGCTGCGAGAGCATCTTCGATTCTGAGCTTCATTTCTTTCATTTCGGTTTCTGTAGCCGCACCAACTTTGATAACAGCAACACCGCCTGCGAGTTTTGCAAGTCTTTCAAGAAGCTTTTCTTTGTCAAATTCGCTTGTGGTTTCTTCAATCTGATTTCTGATAACGTTTACTCTGTCTTTAATTGCATCGGAGTTTCCGAGACCGTCGACAATGATTGTGTTTTCTTTCTGAACTTTAACCTGTTTTGCACGACCGAGCATATCAAGAGTTGTGTCTTTGAGCTCTAAGCCGAGTTCTTCACTGATAACCTGACCGCCGGTAAGAATAGCAATGTCTTTGAGCATTTCTTTTCTTCTGTCACCAAAGCCGGGAGCTTTAACGGCAACACAGGTAAATGTGCCTCTGAGTTTGTTAACGATAAGAGTGGTGAGAGCTTCACCTTCGATGTCTTCAGCAATGATGATAAGCTTTTTGCCCTGCTGAACAATCTGTTCGAGGAGGGGAAGAACATCCTGAATGTTAGAAATTTTCTTGTCAGTGATGAGGATGTAAGCATCATCAATAACAGCTTCCATTTTTTCGGTATCAGTCACCATGTAGGGAGAGATGTAACCGCGGTCAAACTGCATACCTTCAACTACATCACAGTAGGTTTCAGCTGTTTTGGATTCTTCAACAGTGATAACACCGTCACTTGTAACTTTTTCCATTGCATCTGCAATGAGGTTACCAATATATTCGTTTGCGGCAGAAACAGATGCAACTCTTGCAATGTCTTCTTTTCCGCTAACCTTTTTGCTGTTATCCTGAATATATTTAACAGCAGCTTCAACAGCTTTCTGAATACCTTTTTTAACAATCATGGGGTTTGCGCCTGCGGCAACGTTTTTGAGACCTTCTCTGATGATTGCCTGTGCAAGAAGTGTAGCGGTTGTTGTACCGTCACCTGCAACATCGTTTGTTTTTGTTGCAACTTCTTTAACGAGCTGTGCACCCATGTTTTCAAATGCATCTTCAAGCTCAATTTCTTTAGCAATTGTCACACCGTCGTTTGTGATGAGGGGAGAACCGAATTTTTTGTCAAGAACAACGTTTCTGCCTTTGGGTCCGAGTGTGATTTTAACAGCGTCAGCAAGCTGGTCAACACCTGCCTGAAGAGCTCTTCTGGCTTCTTCGCCAAATAATACCTGTTTAGCCATGATACAATACCTCCGAGAATTATTCTACAATTGCGAGAATGTCGCTTTGTCTTACGATGATGTTTTCAACGCCGTCAAGCTTAACCTTTGTGCCTGCATACTGGCTGATTAAAACTTTGTCGCCGACTTTAACTTCCATAACGATTTCTTTTCCGTCAACAACGCCGCCGGGGCCTACTGCAGTAACAACTGCAACCTGAGGCTTTTCCTGAGCGCTTCCGGGAAGAACGATACCGCTTTTGGTTGTTTCTTCGCTTTCGGTCATCTGAATAACGACTCTGTCTGCCAAGGGTTTAATTGTCATTTTTATTACCTCCTGAAATTACCCCGTAATAGGGGATATGTATTAATTTGTAGAATTAGCACTCTTTTGTTTAGAGTGCTAATTTATACTTATATAATAAATTTTTCCAACAAAAAAATCAATGGTAAACAATCCGAATTTTACACTAAAATGCCTGACTTTTTTGTTAAATTATACAGATTGTGTACTTTTTATGAATATTATACGTTAAATCTGAAAAGAACAATGTCTCCGTCATTCATAACATATTCTTTTCCCTCAAGACGCACAAGACCTTTGTCTCTTGCGGCGGCATATGTTCCGCATTCCATAAGGTCATTAAATGCAACAACCTCCGCTCTGATAAATCCTTTTTCAAAGTCTGTGTGGATTTTGCCTGCTGCCTGGGGAGCTTTTGTGCCGTTTTTGATTGTCCATGCTCTCACTTCGGGTTTGCCTGCGGTGAGATAGCTTATGAGACCGAGAAGCGAATAGCTTTTTTTAATAAGACGGTTAAGACCGGATTCTTCAATGCCCAGGTCCTCGAGAAATGCTTTTCTTTCTTCTTCGTCTTCAAGCTCAATGATTTCTTCCTCAAGTCTTGCACAAATGGGGAGAACTTCACTGCCTTCTTCAAGGGCGATTTCGTTTACTTCTTTTATGAATTTGTTGTCGTCAATACCGTTTGCAAAGTCTTCGTCCGAAACATTTGCGGCGTAGATAACAGGTTTTTTTGTAAGGAGAGCAACTTCTTTCAAAAGCTCTTCTTCCTCTTTGTCAAATTCCATTGTTCTGACGCTCTTGCCTTCTTCGAGAGTTGCATAAATTCGTTCGAGCATGTTGAGTTCTTTGAGGAACTTTTTGTCGCCGCCCTTCATTGCTTTTTTTGTGCGGTCAATTCTCTTTTCAACCATTTCCATGTCGGCAAAAATAAGCTCCATGTTAATGGTTTCAATGTCACGCTTTGGTCCGATGCATCCGTCAACATGAACAATGTTGTCATCTTCAAAGCATCTCACAACATGGACAATTGCATCAACTTCTCTGATGTGTGAAAGAAATTTGTTGCCGAGACCTTCGCCTCTGCTTGCCCCCTTAACAAGACCGGCAATGTCAACAAATTCAACTGTTGCATATGTAATTTTGTCGGGGTCATACATTTCAGCGAGCTTGTCTATTCTTTCATCGGGAACGGTTACAATGCCCACATTTGGCTCAATTGTGCAGAAAGGATAGTTTGCCGCTTCTGCTCCTGCCTGTGTTATTGCATTAAAAAGGGTACTTTTACCAACATTTGGTAACCCTACCACGCCAAGTTTCATTTTATTACATCTCCTTTGCTTTTAAGAACAGGATTATCATGACAGTTTTGTATCACTGCAACCCGTATTCTCTCAATTCTTTGGTTATATTCTAATCATTACACATCCAAATATTATATCATAATCTTAAGCCATAGTCAATTGATTTATGTGTTTTTGTTCCGGAATTTGTATAAATGTTATCTGTGTGTTTTTCTGTATTTCAATGGAGTTACTCCCGTGCTTTTTTTAAAAAGCTTGCAAAAATATGTGTAATCGGTAAAGCCGACATCTTCGCTTACTGCAACAATTGGTCTCTCTGTTGTAATAAGGAGATGTTTTGATTGCGCAAGCCTTTTGTTTGTGATAAACTCGTTGACCGTGCAATTGAGTGAAGTCCTGAACAGATTGTAAAGTGCGGTCTTTGAAACATTGAGAGCTTTGCATATGTCGCTTACCTTCAGCGGTTTACCGAGGTTTTCTTCAATATAGTCCATTGCCTGTTTGGTCAGAGCATCATATTCCACACTCACAATTGAATCTGACATAATGTATGATGCAAGAATTGCCGCAATTCTGCCAATGCACTCAATGCGTTCTTCGTCATAATATTCCATTTTCTGATAAATCTTATTTAACTCTTCAATATCATCAAGAGGGTAGTTAAGTTCCTTTGCAAAGTCATAAATATTGTCTTTGGTTCTCATTGCACTAAAGAGAATATATCCTATTTTCTTGTTGTCTTTAACAATGGGATAGGTTGCCTCAACAATTCCCGCATGGCATGGACTTAAGGTGAAAACGTCATTAAAAGAGCGATTTTTAGCCGTATGCGTTTCAATTTCTTTGCATTTTAATTCACTTTCTTTGCAGGAGAGCATTTTTTGACAAAATTCCGGTCTCTTGTATGGGGAGCTGGCAATTACTCCTATATTCGGATTTTCATCATCTATGTTCAAATCGATAATTCTTATTCTGATGCCCCCTGCAACAACAGAATAGTCTTTTGCCAGTTCTTCAAGTTTTTTAACATCATATTTTAGCTTCACTACAATCAACCCTTTGTAAGTTCTTTTCATATCATATCAAATATATACTTGTTTGTCAACAAAAATACGATTTTTGTTTGGAAGATTTTCCATAAATTGAGAACTAATAAACATTGTCAAATAACATGGATAAATGATATAATTTAAACAAGAAAGTTATTGATTTTTATATATTTAAAGGAGGATTTTTATGAAAATGAAAAGAAGTTTAGCTCTGTTACTTTCAATTGTGCTTATCTTTGCAAGCATAATCACGGTATCAGCCGAAGAAACCGCACCCAAAAATCTTGCGGCAGAAGTTATGACCAAAGAAGTGTTTAAAGCTTCAAACGGTCTCGAAATGCCCTACAGACTCTATGTGCCCGCAGATTACGATGCAAACAAGGAATATTCTTTTCTTCTCTTTTTGCACGGTGCAGGAAACCGCGGTGACGACAACAACAGTCAGGTTTCCGTTAACACAGGTCTTTTAAACCGTATAATTGGCGGTGAAAAGGTTACATATGACGGAGTCGAAATTGACACAAGCAAAGAATTTATCATTGTTGCTCCTCAGTGTGCCAAAGAACAGCAGTGGGTTGACACTCCATGGGATAAAAAACCCGACCCGTCCTACAGCCTTGAAGAAGTTGCAATCAGCACACACATGACAGCGGTTGCAGAACTCATTGAAAATATTAAAACAAATTATAATATTGATGAAACCCGTCTTTATGCAACAGGTCTTTCCATGGGCGGTTTTGGTGTGTGGGATCTTCTTGCACGTTACCCCGGAATGTTTGCCGCAGCAGCTCCCATGGGCGGAGCAGGGGACATTGCAAAAGCTTCGGAAATTGCCGAAACTCCCGTATGGACTTTCCATCAGCTTTTAGACGGCACGGTATCCTGTGAGGGTACTCTCGCTATGGTTGAAGCTCTCACCAAAGCTCAGGGCGAAGTTAAATTCAGTCCCTATTTTGACCGCAAGCACAATGCATGGGACAATGGCTATGCAGAACCCGAGCTTCTTCAGTGGCTCTATAACCACACAACCGACAAAGAAAAAATTGCCTTTGTCGGTGATTCAATTACCTACGGTGCAGGAATTCCCGATCCCATTCCCGAATCCTTCCCCTCGGTTATCAAATCAAGAATAGGCAAAAGCTATGAAATTGCAAACTTCGGTAAACCTGCAATGTCAGCTCTCTATTCTTCCGTAAAACCCTACAACACAACCGAAGAATACAAAAATTCTCTCGAATATGATGCCGACATTCTTTTCATTATGTTCGGCACAAACGACATCAAAAACGAAAACTGGGATACAGGCAAAGATAACTTCGTATCAGATTATGTTGATATGATAAACAAATATAAAGAAAAGAACCCCGAGCTTGAGGTTTTCGTTGGAATTCCTCCACGAATTTTTAAAGAAAATGTCTACGGTGAACGTTCTCCCAAAATTCTTGAAGAAGAGGGCATTCCCGGAGTGTACAAGGTTATTGAAGAAACAGGTGCAACAGCAATCGATTTCTTCACTCCCACAAAAGATTCCCCCGAGCTTTTCGGAGACTTCCTCCATCCCAATGCCGCAGGCTACAGAGTGTTTGCAGACATTGCAATGGATGTGATGTTTGAAGGAGAAAGTCTTCCCGAAACAATTTCACTCCACGGCTCAAGCGACTGGGCGCAAAAAGAGATTTCTCTTGCTTTTGCATCGGGCATTATGCCTCAGAAACTGGGCTTTAACTACACCGAAAAAATCACAAGAGAAGAATTTTGTGAAATGGTGGTAAACATGCTTCCTGAAAATCTTGAAACTTCAAGAACAGCAAAATTTGCCGACACTGCAAACGAAGCCGTTGCCTATGCTTACGGTCTCGGTGTGGTTAACGGAATGTCCGACGAAGAATTTGCTCCCGACAAAAATATCACAAGAGAAGAAATGGCGGCAATGATTTATCGTGCATTCGTAATTATTGCACCCTCTGCCACCTTTGAAGAGGGAACCTATCCCGACGGCAGCGAAATATCCGACTGGGCAAAGGATGCAGTTGACTTTGTTTCAGGTATGGGCATTATGAAGGGCGACCAGTTTGGTAATATCATGCCTAAAGACAATACCACCCGCGAACAGGCAACACTCCTTGTGTACAGAGCATGGACCAATGCCAATTGCTACGGTAAGTAATAATAAGAGGTGTATATTAAATGAAAAAAATGATTAAAAAAATAATTTCTGTTATTGCCATAATTTGTCTTATGGCAACATCGGTTGTTGTTTTTGCTGAAGATTTAGCCGCGGCTACAAAGCTTGATTTGACATTCAAAAACATTTATAATGTCGGCGCAAGCTCAACCGCTTCAAAAAGCTATACCCAAACAATCGGTAAAACTGCTATGGGTATATATGTTCTTCCAATGCCCACTCTTGAACCCGGTCAGAAAATTGCTTCATATACATATACATACTTCACTAACATTTATGGTGGTTCAACCATAAAGCATATGACATTTCCATATGAATATGTTGCATCTAATGTTACTAAGCTCACAACTTCATCTTCCGAAGTTGCCGAAAGAATTTCAGATTCTGATAGTTTTCTTGCGGCAACCTCAAGTGATGTAACTGTTGAACTACTGCCCATAAAATTCTATTCCACTTCACCGTCATACAAAAATACTGTTGACCTCACAGACTACGCTAACGAATGCTATAACATGGGCATAAGAGGAAGCTTTATGTTTGCAGTTCGCCCAACATCCGGTAACACTCATTTTGTTCCTCCGGCGGCTTCCGATCTTTCGACCAATGGATATGAAGCAGTAGCTATGTATTCTGTGGAAGAGGCTGATCCTCTTGCAATCGTCGAAACCACACCCGAAAACGGTGCACAGTCTGTTGCAAGTTCAACAGAGGTTTCGTTTACATATAACAACCCCATTAATACGGCAAGTGTAACTGTTAACGGTATAGCCGCAGATTCTACCGTAAACGGCGCAACTGTTAAATTGAATTCTGCACTTGAACAGTACACAGATTATACAGTTGTTTTTAATGCAGAAGATATAAACGGAAGTACGCTTGAAACATCAATTTCATTTACAACAGGATGCAATACCATTGTAACCGATGAAAAGACAGGTGGTTCGTCATATGTTGTAAGTGCTACAGGTACAAAAGCCACAGGTTCAGGAACAACACAGCTTAAATTTAGTGATAATAACCATTTTGTTCTTTGCAAAATTCCGATTTCCGATTTGAAGGGCAAAGCGATTGATTATTATAACTTTACTTTTGTCGGAAATATTCCCAACAGCATTCAGACAGTAAAATTCCCCGGAGAAGCTTGGGACTTGTCAACAATGACTGTTAATGATGAAAGTGTAATGGCTATCATTAATAATTCTTCAAACTATCTGGCATATGACTCATACAAGGTTGTAAACAAAGCAAGATATATAGAGCAGTGGACTCTTGATATATCCACATATGCAAGAGAATGTGTGGCTGCAAATCAGGATTATATGTATCTTGGATTTACTGCTCACGGTACCACTTGTGCAGTGTATGCATACGGCAGTAGCTATGAACCAACATGGTCATATGGAATAAATAACCCCGAATTTAAAACAGTTGAAGAAGTTAAAATAGTAGCAGTTGACAATGCAGACGGCTATGATGCAGAAGGTCTTACCGTTCTTTCAAAAGGTGCTTCCTACAAAGCAATTACATCAATCACCAACAAAACATCCGAAAACATGACAGTTGTAATTGCCATTGCAGACTATAACGACGACACTCTTGAAGGCGTAAGCCTCAAAACCGTTGAAGTTAAATCGGGAGCATTTGAAAAACTTATCGAGACCGATGCAATCACTGTTTCTTCCGACTCCACAAAAGCAAAAGCATTTCTGTGGAAAGCTTTGGGCAATGAACCCTACGGAGAAAATCTTGAGGTTTGGGTTCAGTGATATAAATTGGAGTTTGTCGGGGAGATGGAATTGGGCGATAGCGAAAGGCTCTCCCTGTGTAAGGGGAGCTGTCACCGCAAGGTGACTGAGGGGTTGTCAGGGAACTTTAAATCGCCACAAACGCAGTGATTGAGGCAGTTTG
>JAFQBA010000051.1 GCA_017416845.1 Clostridia bacterium | reverse complement strand
ATATTTTGCGGTAAAGGTAATCCGACTATTGTTCGTGTTCCAAACGGAACATATTCACCAATAACAACAAAGGGATTCAGCGATATTATGCGTCGTGCATGTGTTTGCTCTTGAAATTTAAATAATCAAAATTGCGCACTGTACGCACTTTTCTCAGTTATATACAAAAATATAAGGAGATACTGCCATGAAAAATCTAAAAGAACAAATTGATATGCTGATGGAGGAAACAATACAGCTCCGACGCCGGATTCATCAGAATCCGGAACTCGGAATGAAAGAGTTTGAAACCACCGCACTGATTCAGAAAACACTTCAGGAATGTGGAATCGAAATTGAAGATTGGGGGATGGATACCGGTGTTAGTGCCATCATCCGTGGCGGAAAGCCGGGAAAAACCATTGCTTTGAGGGCAGATATTGATGCACTGCCGATGTCGGAAACCAGTGGAGTTCCTTTTGCTTCAAAAAATTTGGGAATATGTCATTCTTGCGGACATGATATTAATACCGCTTGCATGCTGCTGGTTGGCAAAGTTCTGCAAGGATGCCGGGCGGAATTGGCAGGAAATGTTCGCCTTTTCTTCCAGCCGGCAGAGGAACTTGGTCTCGGTGCAAAATACATGATTGAAAAAGGTGCTTTCACAAAAGAGCCTGTTATGGAGCAAATTATCGGATGCCATGTTTACACCAATCTTCCGGCAGGACACATCGGTCTGATCAAAGGTCCTGCGCTTTCCGGATGTGACATAATACATATTACCGTACATGGCGTTGGCGGTCATGGTGCACGCCCTTCCGAATGTGTAGATCCGATTGTTGCCGCTTCATATCTGATTGCACAGTTGCAAACTCTCATCTCCAGAGAGACCTCTCCGTTCCGCTCTGCTGTCCTGACCTTTGGAAAAATCGCAGGCGGCACTGCACCCAATATCATTCCGGAAAATGTGACATTTTCGGGAACACTGCGCACCTTTGACTCCGAAACAAGAACACAGCTAAAAGAGGCAATCGTGCGCACTTGTAAACTTCATTGCGAAAGCATGCGAGCAACCGCTGATGTTGTGTTTGAAAATGGACTCCCGCCATTAATTCATGACGCAGAGATCATTGATCAATTGGAGATAGCCGCCAAGGAAACAATTGGAGAGGATCATATCATTTTTCTTTCGGAGCCCAACCCCGCCTCTGACGATTTCGCCGAATTTCTCTCGCATTGCCCGGGAGTCCGCTACGCGGTCGGAACTCGTACGGAAGATCCCAAGACACATGAGGTTGTGCATAACCCCAATGTTGTTTTTGACGAAAGTGCCATCCGCACAGCGGCACTTGTGACTTGTCAATATGTGCTGAATGTGCTGAAATAACGAGCTCAAACTTAATTTTTACGTTACCGGGACAGGTGACAACGATGAGAATTTTGTTTTGAATTAAATTTTGACATATAAAACGGGCGTTGTCTCAATAAGTGATTTTTCACTCAATTGAGACAACGCCCTCTTTTTTGCCTGTAATCACTGCAACCGAAGAAAAACATATAAATCAGATCGTTTATTTCAACTCATTATCAGGTTTAAAACACAACCACCCGACCGTAATGAATACAGCCGGGTGGTTTGATTTACCAAATTTGTTTTTCGAATTTAATTTTCATCTCTGCACTTTTTTCTGTATTCCAAAGGAGAAATGCCATAGCGTTTTTTGAACATGGTATAAAAATAATTTTCAATTCCAAGGTTTACCCTTGCCGCCACTTCTTTGATTTTCATATCGGTGTTTTTCAATAGTGCTCTGGCAACGTGAAGCTTTTTTTGAATTACCAGTTCAGACAAGGTCACACCGTATTCACGCATAATTATTCTGGAAACCTGTTTGTTACTCATATACACATGTTTTGCAACATCTGAAAGAGTTATTTTTTCTCTCAGATGCGAGTTAATGTAGTTTTCGATGGCATCTATGCACCATGATTCATGTTTGAAATCGTCGAGTGTATCTATCGCAGGTATAAACGATATAATTTCACGGAAAATAAGCTCTGCTAAAAGAGCAGCATCTTTTTCAGCGGAGGGAGTGCCTTCTTTGCTCTTGCGTGCAAAAGCACGGATATAATAGTCTACATCATCCGAAAGTTCAAAAGCAGAGATGTCTTTGCTCAAATAATCGTTGAGATATCCTGCCTTGGAATTGTCGTGCTTTGAATTTTCAATTTTAAACAACACACAAAAGCACCCATCCTGTCTCGGCACGGTGTAGTGGCTGAGGTTTGGAGGAATAATGACAATCTTCCTTTCGAACTTCATGTTTTTTTCATGAGTTCTCACCTCAAGCTCCCCTTGAGTGACAAAAATTGCCTCAAAGTTTAAATGAGTGTGACCGGGCTCCTTTGTCATATCACGGTCGACAGGCCAAAAACCCATTTCGGGGGCAATTCCGAAACGAATGATTTTGAACTTCATATCCGATATTCTTATTGTAATAGATGGCTTGTTTTTTAAATAGTCCATATTATCATTATACCACTTTAACGATTTTTCAAACAAAGTATCACAGTTGATTATTAAAAAGATTGCAAGGCAATGTCGTCAACTTAAGGGAAAACTACGTTAATGTCATCCTGAGCGGAGTGTCAACGTAGTCGAAGGATCTCATTTTTAGATGTTTCGACTTCGCCTACAGCTTCGCTCAACATGACAAAAGAGAGATATTGCGCGTTAAGTTGACAACATTACCTATAGTTCTACATAACTACATTAATTTTTGCAAGAAATTAATTTTGAGGTTCGCTACCAAGCAATGCTTTCACGCCGGTGGGTTTTAAGTTGTTATCCCATACAAAGGCTTTGATGCGTTCAGCATCTGCAAGCGCCACATTAGCAGAGATAAGGGCATCTGCATTTAAAGTTACCTGCTGTTTGCTTCAAACACAGAAAACGGACAAGACTGCCTGCTGTGATAGAACGAGCGATTGATTAATCTTACTTATCTACCTATGGTCTACCTATGGTCTTAATTATTCCTGTGGGTCGATTGTTGGCATCCCATACAAAGGCTGCGAGAGAGCGAGTAAGACCGTATTCACGTTCTTCTACACCCTCGGCTGTAGTATTGAGCACCTCACTCTGGTCGCTTGTAACAATATTCTCTCCTGCTTCCTCAATTTGTTTAAATGTTACACCAATAAGCTCATTACCTGCACCGTAAAAAGCAATCCACAGTTTACAACCTACATATTCTTCAGTAAGAGTCACTTTAGCGGATCTACTCAAATTAGGTTCGTCGTGTATGATTGTTATTTCACTTACGGTCACCGGCTCCTCCTGCTCAGGCTCATATGCACTCTGGTATGCATATATTTCATCTACAGCGACGATAGCAAGGTTATCGTTTTCTTTTATGGTACCGTTGTAAACACCAATTTTCATGGTTTCGGTACCGGTAATGTCAGATTTGAATGCATCGAATGTTCCAATAAGTTTTTCGTCAACATAAAGAGAATATTGTGTTCCATTATAGGTGAAAGCAACTTTATGCCACTCTAAAGTAGTAAGAGTTGCATTTTCAACAATACCAAGAGCAGTGCCATTTGTGAGAGCAACATTGCCGCTGCCACCAAAATGGACAAAAATATCAACATCACCCAAAGCTAAAGCAACATTCACTTTATTTTTGGCATAATATTCAAACTCGAATGTGTAGGGGCTGTTAAGATCAAAATTGTGAGTTATCGGGAAATGCGCAAATTCACCATTAGATCCGACTATTGCTGTTGTATTAGACACCTGAATGATAGGACCTGTTACTCCGTCACGACCGTAAGCTGCAAAAGAAATATTGCCTGCCGCAACAGTAGTATAACCTTTTGGGTTCTGCAATACTTCGTTCCCTTTAAAAAGTATCTCTTCCCCTTTGTCAACAGCAGCATAAGATACTGTCGATACCGACAGGATACTGCAGAGCACTGTGAGTGCCAAAACTAAACTTAAAACTTTTGATTTCATTACATTTTCCTCCTAAAATTTAATTTATTTTTGAGTAAACATATATAACATTGAGTCCTTTGGCGTGTTTATCCGTCAAAATTCTCCGTATATATCTCGTCTTGCATGAGCAAAATTATCTGCATCGGCAAGGAGTGCATAATACTTCTTCTCGACTGTCATAAGCCACGATGCCGTCATATATCCTGCAATGCTCTTGTCATCAACATAGTTTTTACAAAAACGCATAACGTCTTTGTTGTTTGCATGCCATGTCCATGTGGAGCCTGTAGGAACCTGCTCATAGCCCCACTCGGCAAACTTGACACAATATTCAGCAAACGGATACCTATTTACCGCATCGTCATTGCAGCGTAGCTGATGGTAAAAATAGTTGGAAAGGAGAACATCCGTGCCCACATTTTTTCGAAAAGCTTCGTCGCCGCCAAAGCCCATGACATCTCTGTCACCTGCCCAGATCCACGGACGCACACCGTGAGCACGGCACACATCAAAGAGGAATTTGGCGTCCTCGGCTTTTTTACAGGGAGCACGAATTATGGCAATTGGATAACCCTTGATGGCTTCATATTCTTCTTCTTCAAGACCAAGATGGAAAAACGGCGGAGTGTCAAAAAGTTCGATGAGTTCTTCGATAACATCCTTGCACACTTCATAGTGCTTTGGTGTGCCTATCATGAATGCATATTCTTTCATCCATGCATTGTGCCCGGAAGAAAAATTACATTTCGGAATAGGTGTAATCCCCATTGAACGCAATCGGTCAAGTTCTGCGCGAAGCTCTGATTTTGTCCATGCACCGGGGATTGAGATTTCGGGATGACGGTCATAGCATACTCCGTCCGCTACATCAATGAGTAAGGTGTTGATGCCTCTTGAGGGCAAAAAATCAACAACCTTACGCCAGGTTTGTTTATCACAGAACATTTCATCCCTGAATAAGAAACCTTCTTCGGGACGAGGAAAATCTGCAACAGCCCCTTTTTGCAGCCAGCAATTTGTTCCCAAATGAATTAAAAATGCCCAAATTTTATTGTTCATGGTTTTCACCTCCTAAAACATTTATTTTATATTTGCAACAAAACGGGACGTTACCCGTAAAGTTTCCCAATTTTCAATGAAAAACACATAAGCACTGCCATCGCCTATATCCACAGGGTCAATACTAAATTCCTGTTGTCCGTTAACACTGTATGTCTGTGTTGAGTACACCTTTTCAAGACAGCCATCGGCATCTCTTACCGCCATTACCATGGTAAGGGTTTTGGGCTGTTCATGATAATTGAAAACGACCGCGGTTGCGCCAACCTTGTTGCCGTCTGTCACAAGCTCGGGAGTGCCGATTCTATACATGGGATGTACGCTGAAATAATATATGGTATCACCTTTGGTAGTGAGAGCTACATTTTCGGTAATCTTATCTTTCACAGATGCTGAAAAATCAGCATTGTAAAACTCTGCTTTAACCGCACCTGTTGCGCTCAGAATTTTCTCCTTGATTAACTGTACATCAGTCTCAGCAATAACTTCTTCATTATACATAATGCTGTTAGCGGTTGAATCAACCATCAGATTGTCAACATCAGAATATTCCAGCAGAGCCACAGACGGATCATATTCGCCTGAATATGCAAACACGTTGTCAATGGCAATCTTGCCGCCTTTTTTACTTCCGGCATATGCTCCGATTTTCATAGTAGTGTTAGCCGCCAGGGTGGAATTGCCGCCTTGACGATAGCTATCACCAATCAGAGTACCGTTAATGTACACTTTCTGCTTGGATGTATTATGATCATAGGTCAAAGCAACTGTGTACCATTTTCCTCTTTCGAAGTTGCCTACAGTTGTGTTGTTATAATTTTTATCATCTGCCGCATTACCATATACATACACAAGATTTCCATCCGGTTTCCATATTAACACATCTGAATACTCGAAGGTAAAACCTACCGCAACATTACCATCGGCATAGATGTCAAACTGGAAGGTTGATAATCCGCTGTCGTTATTTTTGAATTGAGTACCGGTGTGAACCTCAAAACGAGGGAATGCACCTTTTGTAGCGGTATCGGCTACAATCTCGCTGTTAAGTATAAAAGTCTGAATGAGCTCCTCTTCAGATTTTCCGCAAAAGCCATTCTCTTTCGGGAAACTCACGCTATAACCTGTGGTAATCGCACCAAGTCCCAAATCACTGCCGAATTTTTTACTCAGATCATCTCCGAGGTCGGCTGCAGCAACGGAAGTTGATGCTGAAAAAACCGGGCAAAGCATCATCAGCGCAAGAATAGCACTTAAAAACTTCGTTTTCACAATGTTTTCCTCCTTAAAATTATTTTATGGCTCTTTTGTAAATGCCGGGAGCGACATGAGGAATATCACCCCCAACATTATGCTAAAAGCTTATTTTGTGGTCCAAGTGTCAATACTCTTATCATAAGCCGATACATCGGATGGAGCTATGACACTAACCGGTGTGAGCTTAACGGTAATGTGAGCATTTCCGTCGGATTTCATTTTAATATAAATTCTCTTACATTGGGGTATATATGTATCACCGTCCATCACAGGAGACGTTGGAAGGGGCTTTGACTCGCCTTGTACTATCACGGCATCATCACTTGATATAAAATCAAGCCTCAACTGCTGACCGCTTCTGTTTGTAAGAAGAGCTCCTTTTCCATCCTCGTCAAGTTCAATAGTATTTGCTGTAGTCTGCATGAACCAATAAACATCACTTTCCCCTGTCAGGGCGATTTCATCTCTTACAACAAGACTCTTTCTGTCATCGGTAAAGAAGAAACCTCTCTTTGCCGATGTGACTTTGTCTTTATAGAGCTGTGATGTATCGGCAACCGCTATGGCTTTATCATCGGCGGTTTCGTACCTTGAAACAGTAACTACAGAATCGAGAGTATGATCAGGTCCTGCATCCGGATCTATTACCAGAGTATTGTGTGCCTCTGCACGATTCAGATAATATCTCCACCTGTAATCTTTAGTATCAAAAACATTGGGCAAATCATAGGAAGTCATTCCCTGGTCAACCGCCCATCGGTAGCCCTCGGCATCGAATACAAACGATCCGCCGTCAAGCTGTGAATGGTCAACAACGGTTTTTCCGCCGTGTATGCCCACAAATGCACTGTCTGTGGCACTCCATTTATCCCTGAATGTCACAACATTCTCGCCTTGGTAGAACGAGTCAAGCGGGAGTGAGATATCATCGGAAATGACGCTTTCATTCAGCCACAACAAGGCAAGAACACGGTCTTCGTAATTTGCCATCGTAAGACCCGAAAGCTCTATCAGAGCTGCCGCCGCAGCTTTGCTGTTTTCATATTTATTTGCAAGCCATAGAATTTCCGGCACGTGCTGTTTGATCTGCAAACCATCGCCATAGTTGAAAATTCCGTGTGATGCCTGCATGTGCAAAATATAGTTTGCAGCTTTGTCCAACCCATCCGTTTTGTCAAGGTCAAAGCAAGTGCCGAGAGCCGAATCAAGCGATGACAAAAGCTTTGCGGTGTACTGCATTGCATATTCCCAGTAGTGGGGGCCTTCAACCCAGGCACCGTCAGGAGCAAAGTTTACTATTGAACGAGAGACACTTTGGAGAGAATTGGCAAGCATATATGTTGTGATTTCAGGGTACACATCCATAAACACCAGTGAGCTCATTGTTATTGCTCCGTTCAGAATCAGATTTTGATTCATAGTGATCTGATGTCCCGCCGATAAGAAGCTCTTCGAATATTGAACTCCATTGCACACAGCATAGAAGAAGTTGTCATGCATAGCCTGTTCAATAGTTTTCAGCTGATCAGATGTGAACGCATCATACATCCAGTCATATCCTACGGATACAGCTGCAGCCATTTCCGAACAGTCAAGATCCTGAATAGGATGCCAGTCAGGGAAGCTGCAAACTGCCTGAAGGTCAATCCACGCCCTGTCGGCATATTTTTGGTCACCTGTGAGCTGATACGCCATGCCGAGAACATACATCTTGGTGAGTACATCTCGCGACACATAGATAAGACTACCGCCATCATTAAGTTCATATTTTACGGGAGTAGTTCTCCATAAAAGCTGATCGGCGTATGACAAAACATCCCCTGCAAGCGTATTCAAATTCTGACTGTCGCCTTCACCATAGTCTGCTCTGATTTTATTAAAGTCGGAAGCTGTTGCCTGTATTCTCGGATGTAGTCCCTTGAGGCTTGAAGACAAATATGCAGATTTTACGGCTGATTCTTTTTGAGAATCAAATTCATCAAAAATGCTTCTGCTGCGGTCTATGGTTATTACTCTTGGTAATGAGCTTATGTCGTCTTGCAAATAAGGAAGCTCATAAACTCTTACGTTGTCAATCAAGATTTCTGAGACATTTCCGCTTATGCTTCCTGCATTGTTCACTTGAAATCTCAACAGGTCTATGTATGCCCCATCGCCAAACCCGGACTCTATCGGTACATTATCACTAACGAGATTACCGTTGAGATAGAAACTGCGACTGCGTTTGTTGTAGTCATATATAACCGATACCTTGTACCAGATATTTTGCGCAAGAGTTTGCAAAGAATTGCCAAGGGTTAGTTGTCCGTTTTTCCTTAATGTTAACATTGTGGAATAATTAGCATCATAATCCTTGAGTTGTACGCTAAACTGCGTCTCAGCCAGGTTCAGAATCTTAATTTCATATTCATATACCACACATTCAGATTGTGTTGCAACGGATTTGACATCAGTGTGGAATGCCGAAGTGCTGTTGGTACGCTTATGAAGCAAAGCATTGTTGCCGTCAGATTCTTGTGTAATTTTTATGTCATTGCCATAAGATGCAACAGTAAACGACACAGGAGTGTCAAAATTCACATCCCATATCTTGCCGCCATTGCCCACAGGCACATAAACAGGTTCTGCACGGTTACGCAAAACAGGCTTCATATTATCCAGAGATTCAAGAAGAATAAGCTTATAATCCTCTTCGGAGTTTATTGGCGAAGATGCTTGAAGTGTGCAGTTACCTGTCACCGGGATGGTATCCGTCTTGCCGATTCGGACAAGTTCGCGATCTGTGTTATATACTGCAATTATCATTGTAGCATATTTACTTTCGGTGTGGTGATTGTGAACCTTTGCAGATGCACTGACCACACCATTTTCACATGTTATCACCACATCGTCTGCACCGTACATTGATTGCAATGTATAGTAACGCATGGCTCTCTTTGAGGTCGATTTGAAAACGCAAACTGCACTCGACGGAAGATATGTGTTCAATTCGGTATAATCATTGTGAAAGAGTGTCATTTCCGAATAGGTTCCGTCAAGAGACGAAAGCGCAGTTTTCAGTTCTGACACGGTTTTTATCTTATCTTCGTCATAGAATATCGTGCCTGCCGAATCATCAACCGCTATGCCATCCGCGGATTCCAGACTTACGGAATCGCCGGCGTAGTCATAGTCACCCGTGTATGCATAAACATCATCAACAGCAAGCTTTCCTGCTCCACTTCCGGCAAGCATGACCATTCGCATGGTTGTGTCACCGGTTGTATCCTTCTGAGCCAGTTTGTCACGGTAACCCGATGCGATGAGTTTGCCGTCAAGGTACAGATGTTGCTTTGCATTTGCTGAGTCTGTCTTTTCTCCGAGAGGCTCATATGTCAACGCAACCGTATGCCATTTTCCGCGTTCTGCATAAGCGGATTGGATATAAGTTCCTGAAAGGTTGTATCCGTCGGCAGAATTAAACAAAATTCTGCCATCGGGATACCACTTGAACACCTCGGACCAGTGAAAACAAAGACCTGCAACCGTATCTCCGTCTGCATAAAAACTAAATTGGAAGGTAAATTTTTCGGAAAGCTTCATACCGTGAGATATCTCATAGCGAGGTCCGCTTCCGTTTTTCATGCTGTCCGGCAGTGGAATATCGGGTGAGTCTGATGCAAGAGTGATAGTGTTTGATAAATCATCATTGAGCTTTCCTGCAAAACCGGGTGCTGTGATGCTGAATTTGGCAGAGCTTACACCTTCGGTTCGTGCCGAAGCGCCGGAAAAGGCAATTTCAGTAACAGTTTCTGCATTTACGTATACCAAATTGCACAGACAAGTGCCCAAAACTATCGCAGTTGTCAGCATAATGGATATTATTTTTCTATATAACACTGTATTTCACCTCATGTTTCAATTGAGAGGTTTTAATTATTTTTCGTTAATACAACTTCTGCAACGGATGCCCAGCCGCCTCTACCGGTCTGGGAATTACCATGGAAGCCGAGTTTTACATATTTTGCACGTTTTCCGCCAATGACATGGGTTTCAAACTCATCGGTTCCGCCTATTGACAGTCCGTCATAAACGGTTTCATAGTTGACACCGTCAACAGACACTGCAATACTCATCATTTCCTGACGAACCTTACCGTTTGTGAAGGCTATCATGAGATTATCAACTACGCTCTCTTCGAGAAGCTCCAGCTCTACCCATTCATTTTCACCCTCTACTGCCCACTTTGTGGAGAAATCACTGTCAAAGAGGTTATACACATGGTTAACAGGTTGCGGCTCGGAGCTTACCTTAAGATCGGTAATCTGAATAGAGGTCATTCCTTCAAAGGTCTGCGGTACAGGAATCGCACGGTATGTTACAGTGTACTGAGCTGTATTGGTGGGATCCTGATTGTCAATGACTTTGATCATTGTGAATACACCGGCGGGATCGGACTCTGAAATCTGCAGGCTGTATTTTGAAGTGTCAACAGCGGCTTCAATCTTGGGATATACTGCATTTTTGCCGCCTGCCACACAGAGAATTGCCGATTTACCTTCATCAAATACGATGGGTTCGCCGTCAGCAGTTGCATATCCAAGCACCGGAGGCTCGGGAATGTCACCGTCGGGAATCTGCCATGTGTCGATGCTTCTGTTATACTCTTCAACAGCTGAGCCGCTTGCGCCGTAAGGTGTAAGCTTAACAGTGATGTTGGAATCGCCGGATGCTTTCATCTTGATTGCAATACGCTTCATACCGGGCAACTTGTCACCTGCTACAACGGGACTTGTGGGAAGAGGTTCGGATATGCCATAGCTTATTTCAGCATCATGACTTGCTACAAAATCAAGCTTGAGATGTCTGCCTTCTGATGAAAGAATTGCACCGTCTCCTACAATGGAAATATCGGCTGCTGTCTGCATGAACCAATATACTTCGCTGTCTTTTTTCAGAGTGAATTCATCTCTTATAACAAGACTCTTGCGGTTGTCTGTGAAGAAGAAGCCTCTGCGTGCTTTGATTGCATCATCTGTATACAGCTCTGTGGTATCTGCAACCGCAATGGCACCTCTGTTTTTGGATTCGTTTCTTACAAGATAAACTGTTGAGTGGGGATTGTGGTCGGGTTCGCCGTCGGGGTTGATAACAACGGAGTTATGTGCTTCGGCACGTGTCATGTACATTTTCCATCTGCCACCCGTCACAGTATCCCAAGCTTCCGGGAGATCGTACGGAGGACTGCCGGGATCCTGCGCCCAGCGCACGCCCATTGAATCGAATACGAATGAGCCGCCGTCGAGGTGTGAGTGGTTAACTATTGTTTTACCGCCATGAACACCAACAAATGTGGTAGGTTCACTGCTCCATGCATCACGGAAGGTTGCCACGTTTTCACCCGGATAGAATGCATCTATAGGCATATTTACCTCAGTTCCGTCCTGTACTGCAGGATCAAGCCAGAGAAGGAAGAGAGCATTGTCTTCCTGGTTGGCATATTTGAGCTGTGAAAGATTCACAAGAGCGGCAGGTACATCTTTGAGACCGTATTTATTTGCAAGCCAGAGAATTTCAGGAACAAACTGATGAGCAATATTACCGTCACCATAGTTGAATATACCAACATCGGACTGGGTTTTCAAAATGAACTCTGCTGCAATATCAAGACCCTGTGTGAGATCCAGACCAAAGCTTGTGCCAAGGACTGAGTCAAGGGATGACAGGTATTTTGTGGTATACTGAGTGGAATATTCCCAATAGTGGGGACCTTCAACCCATGCGCCTTCGGGACCATAGTTGACAATTGCTTTGCCGATGGAGTGAATTGAACGCGAAAGCAGATAGGTTGATATCTCGGGATATACATCCATAAATGCCATTGCAGTGATACCAACACCGCTGCTAACGATGAGGTTGTGGTTCATTTCGGTATTGAAAGCTGATACAAGCTGACCTTTTTTGTATTGATATGAATTGGCTGCTACATAGAAGAAGTTGTTGAACACGCCTTCTTCAATAATCGCACGCTGTTCGGGGGTGAATGCATGATACATCCAGTCATAGCCGATTGATACAGCTGCGCCCATTTCTGCAGGGTCAAGAGCATGGATGGGATGCCAGTCGGAAAATTCACTTACAGCTTTGAGATCAATCCATGCACGGTCAACATATTTCATGTCACCTGTGAGCTGGTATGCCATACCGAGACAATACATGGTGTTGAGAACTTTACGTGACACATTGAGAAGTCTTGTGCCGTCAGTGAGTACATACCAAACAGGTTTAGGATCGGCTAAATATTTATCTGCCTGCTCAAAAACTCTGTCTGCAAGCATTTTTTTGTAGGGATTAGTCTTTATTTCTTCTTTAAGACGGGCAAAATCAGCTGCAGTAGCCTGAATACGGGGGTGCGCTCCATTGACAGGAGAGCTTGCATATGCTGCTGCTACTTTATCAACATCAGGGCGCTCATAGAATACATAGTTGTTGAAGAGCTGAAGTGTTGTAGCGTCGGCGGGAGGAACAAACTTGGTTTCTCCGGCAATGAGCATACCATGGCTCTTGGTGGTGTCTTCTATAAACACCTGTTTGCCAAGCGAGGTTTCAAAAAGATACTTCGCATTTACATAGGTCAAACCGTCAACGGTTTTATAATTGCCCTCTGCAACGCTCTTGCCGTTTACAACAGGCTGTGCACCGTCTTGGTAGCTTATGCCAAGCAATTCACAAAGCTCAGCTGCAGGAACGAAGCTCTCACTGCCGATGCCCTCGGGAAGATGTGACAAAACACTCTTGGTGCCCTTGTGCACCACAACACCGCTACGGGTGTGGAGGGCAGTGTAGCCATCGAGGAGCTTCTGATAGGGTTTTTCGCTGTCGAGACTGCTAAGAGCAGGGTCAATTTCGATGGTTCTCTTGAGACCGCTTATGTCTTCCATTGGCTCTTTGGTCTCGTATACCTTGATGTTATCAATGAGGAATTTTGCGACATTGGTTTCAAAGTCTTTATCTCCCTCAAGGTTGAATCTTATAATATCTATGTCAGCCGCATTACCGAGCACTGCTTCGATAGGATCGTTTTCCAGTACGAGCGCACCGTTGAGGTAATAATCCCTTGTACGGTCATAGTAGTTATAAACAGATGCAACATTATACCACATTCCCTCGGTCAGCTTTGTGGAAAAGGTGCCGAGAGCCAGTTCGCCGCCCTTTTTGACTGTAGCCATTCTTGAATAGTTGGCATTAATATCCTTGAGCCATACTACGAAAGCCGTCTTGGGAACATCTAAAACCTTAAAATCATATTCATATACAACATAATCCGATGTAGAAGCAATACCATTGACATCGGCATGGGCGTCACTTGATGATGTACGCTCACAATACATTGCCCAGTTGCCGTTATCCTTGTCGGCACGCTCAAGTATATTGGTCTTTGCGTGTAGTTTGAAGTTGGGCTCTGTGCTGAAATCAAAATCCATTATTTTACCGCCTGCGGCAGTGCCGTCTTCTTTTATGACGGGGCGTTCCACCGACTCGTCATTGTATTGCGCCACAGGATATGACTTCAGGAAGGTGCTGCCTTTATGAACATTAAGATTATCCAAAATTACACCGGCATCCTGATTTTCATCAGGATCGGACTCAAAAGAAAAACTAAGCTGTGCCGCCGCCGCAATCTTCTTGGTCATCATGGGTTCATTTTTTCTGACGCATTTGCGGTTAATGTACAAATCAAATTTGCCTTCGTCGTTATTTACAGCGATACCAACATTGGTAACGCCATTTTTGCTGTAGCCGCCGATGTGTCTGCCGTTTGCAGTAGTAATCTGATTGTGACGTGCGAACTTAATTGCCGTAGTTGCCTGATTTGATGCATCGGCAATTTTTAATGTACCAACAAGATTATCCGCAGTTGACATCACATCAAAGGTTACAAAAAGGTTGCTGTCTGCCGTAAATGAGTAGGTCACTGAACCACCGGTTTTGAAAGTAGACAGAAACAGACCCTTTTCGCCTTCTTTATATTCTCTGACATACTGTGACAAAGAGCTTGAAGTTATGTCATAAAGCACTTCATTTGTTACATACTGATTATATGATTCGTTCAAAATCAAGTCGGCATCTGCTGCAGAGGTGCTGACAGGAACCAAAATTGAAGTGATTGAAAGCAACAAAATGAGTATTAGAGAAACAATTCTTCTTTTCATCATAACCCTCCTTTTATTTGTACGCAAAAATGTAAGTTACTGCACCGTTTTGTGTTCTTACCAAAACCTTATCACATTCCGATCCGAATAGAGTATATGTTCTCAGAGACTCAGCAGGTACATGAGTAACATCACCTGTTTTTGTATCGAAAACAGGAATATTTCCGGTTACCTTCCATATATACCGTGTGGAGCCGGCTGTGATATCCGCAGTTCCGCTCGGAACGGCTGTTATTGTGCCTGATGAATAACTGTAGAGCGTGCCGTGATAATATATACACAAGGAATTATGAGAACTTTCTTCATTATAAATCGTTCCGTCGGAACCGGCAACATAGTCATAGTCAAGTCTGAGCGAACCTATTGTACCGTCAGCTGCAGCGGAAATTCTGAGGACATCACCGGGTTCTATAACGGGATTATCAAATGTTGCCTCCGCGCTTATCTGGGTGAGAACGGATTCATCTTTTATGTAATAGGTTTTAAATTCTTCTTTTGTTACCGCAACTACTTTCAGACAGATTTCGCCATCCTCAATCATTGCTTTGCTGACAGAGTATATAAGTCCTGCAGGTGTATATCTGCTTACAGCCGGCGCAAGAACATTTGCACTAATTACCAGCGCACTTGCCATATTATCGGCAGTTACATTCCATATCTCTGTGCTTGTGGGAACATTATTGTTTCCTGAATTGTAATAAGACTTTGCCTTATATGCTCTGAAACGTTTTTCATCTTCAACATCAGCATTATTGCCCACTATAAATGCCACAGCGTCATCAGATAGTCCAAAATACGGGAATACAATACCGGTTGATGTGTTGTAAATCAAAGATCCGGTGTCGGGGAAGAGATACCTGGTAAGATTATCGTTTTCGGGTTCATCACCGGTCATAAGACCGTTGGTCTCCCCTTTGGTATCAATACAGTTTATAGCTCCGTCTTTGTCAAGCGAATATCTGATAATCTGCTGAACTGCTTTTCCGTCTTTGGTGAGAAGAGAAAGAACATCGGCTTTTTGAGTGGGTGCGCTGCCGTTTATAACCACTTTGTCAGCTATATCAAATACAGCAAGTGTATCGTCGGCAGTACACAATTTTACAGAAATTCCGGCATCAAGACCCTCTCTCTGTTTGATATTAATAAAATATCCGAATTGCATTGCACCTTTGCTCTCTTTTACAAAAGCCTCAATTACACCTCTGTCAGAAAGCAAGAATGTTCCGGAGAAACCCAGTTCAGTACGGTTTAAGTAATTTGCAGCAAAGTATTTACCATATACATAGGCAGTTCCATCTATATATATCCGATTGATGCCGGAACTGAAGCCATCGACAGTTCCCGAAACACTGCCTGTGCTTACGGATATGTTGTTGAGCAGACCGTCTTTTGAGGTAGCGCATGATGCTATTGCTCCGGCAGGTATCTTTGAAAGAGATGTTGCCACGCCGTCAACTGTGACAAAATATTTTTCATCTTCCTTATCTTCCAAATCAATAAGTTCATCGTTGAATCCTATTATGTGTTTTTCATCGGAATTTATTGAACGCACATATATCAGTGTGGATTCCGCAACTTCCACAACATCATATCTGCCATTACGGTCATTATCGACAAATGTTATTACCCCATCAACCTTATTGAGATCTGAAACAATGAATTTGATGTCCGCCTTGCCGTTGTATATAAAGGCAGGTTCCGAATCGAGATGCAAAGTCTTCTGTACTCCGTCGATTTCATATTCCACAGACGAAGAGCCTAAAGACAAAACTGCAGAGGTATCTACAACAACAGAAGTTGTTTCACTGTAGTCAAAGAAGATTACGGTATCATAGTTTCTGTCATTTTTAACATATGCAGTTACACCTGCACCAAGCTTTGCAGATGCAAGAGTTTTATAAACAGTGTGGTCAATTTCTGCAAATCCTTCGCCCAAATTAACATTCGGGTCATATAATGCAGAAAATTCGTTTGCAGTGATAACACCGCTTACTGTATATGCATCATGATATACCTCCAGCACTGTTCTGGCATCCGAAATCACAAATGAGTCATTGTCTATTTTTTCAGGTTCATATACATATGCATTAACCAAAGCCTGCATAAAGGAATAAAATTCTTCGCGGCTGAGAATTTCGTTACCTGAAGACTTTACTTCGTCAAGCAGGTTCATCTCATCAGCTATCCGGCAATATCCGTAAGGATAACCACCTTTTACATTTGCAAGATATGCGCCGCCGAGAGCAGCAACTGACATTTTGCATGCTTCGTTTACTGTAACCTCGCGGTTAGGATAAAATGATGATGCAGTGGAAACCACATTAAGACCCAGTGCATAGGAAAGAGCGCTGCTAAAATAATCACCGGTTGCCACATCATCAAAAGGAACAGAACCTCCACCTTCGCCGCCACAGCCTACAAGCTGCATAAGAACATATATAAATTCCGCTCTGCTTACTGTTGCAACTGTGTCATCACAATGGGAAAGATCAATGTCGATTGCACTAAGCAATTCTTTGCTGTTCTGAGATGACTGACTAAGGGCATAAGTAGTCTCATCTGCACCGATGGCTGTGAATGAAATCATACTCAGACCGGCAAGTATAAAGCTTATCATCAAACATAATATTCTTTTTTTCATGCAAGCACCTCCTATTTCAAAGCAGCTTTAAGGCGGCACAATATTGCCGCGGTTTCACCACGTGTAAGATTGTTCAACGGGTAGAAGTTTGTTCCGTCTCCGTTCATTATTTCATTTGCAGCAAGTGCACCTACTGCTTCAAGTGCATATGATGCAATGTCTGCTTTGTCTGCAAATTCCGATTCGCCCTCAAGCTTTGCAGAACGCTTTTCGGATATTCTCAGGCAAATAACAGCAGCATCCTGACGGGTTATATTATCGTAAGGACTGAATTTGCCGTCATATCCGGTAACAATGCCTGCACCGGAAAGCTTATCAACATATGGTTTGAACCAGTCATCGGATTTAACATCTTCATATTCCTGAACATCCTGAGATGTTATTTCAAAAATCACCGATACAAGCTTTGCAAATTCTGCACGGGTAATTGTGTTATCGGGTTTGAAGCTTCCGTCTTCATAACCGTTTATCATCCCCTCACTTGCAAGAGTTTTAATATAATCCTGTGCAAAATGACCTTCAATATCACTGAATTCTACATTCTGAATTTCGGAAGCATCATTATAGTTTGGATTAACTACTGCCGGTGGTGTCAACTGAGGAACGGATATGGAAGAGCCGCCGCTCGGTTTTCTGCCGGATTCTTTTTGTGCATCTGTTATTTCTTTTTTTACAGCTTTTACTGCTTTATTAAAGTATTCCTTAATATCAGAATAGCTTCCAAAAGATGAAGCTTTGTCATACATTTTTTCAAATACTTTATATCTCGCAGACTCTTTTATATCATTATATTCTGTCAGCGAAATTCCAAGTGTTTCTTTGTTTGAAAGCACTAATTCCTGTAAATATCCCCGGCCTTCAGAAACCTTAACTCGTGATACAAAAAGCTTTTCTGTATATATTTCTTCAAGCTTGTCATATTCAAACTCTGTATCTTTCAACATAGAATTGAGAACTTCCGATACGTTTGCATCGAGGGCTCTGTACTCATCCGGTGTAGTGCCAAAATATGCGCTGTATTTTGGTATTGCTTCATCGGCTCTGCCGTCATTTATCATTTTCACAGCAATAATTACCGAAAAATTGTCAATAAAACTATCTATTGTATACTCTTTTGATTCAAGAGTCTCTCTAAGCGCAATAATATCTTCAAAGGCTGAATTAAGATATTTAGTGACATCAGCATCTTCAGTATCGATACCTAACATTCCGGCATTGCCATCGGCTAAAACAATCGCCTCCACATCTGCAGGTGTGGTTGCTGAATTTATCGCATCAATAAGAGCCAGTGTCTCGGGAGCCTCCTTGTCCACATATACAAATGTAAATTTCTGCCTATCGGCCTGACCGGTAACTATGATATCATAGCGACCACCCAAAAACGATGCAGCTATTTTTTCTCTCACATCAATTACGCCATCTGCATTTGCCTGATACCAGAAAAACGCATCGGGAGTATTGTCGGGAGAATATGCTTCCTTACCTTCTTCGCGTCGATCAATAAGAACGCTGACCAGCTCACCCGGTTCACCGGAAAGAGTGCCGCTTATGTTGATCTGAGCATTTGTCGCATCAAAGACGAACGACAAGTCCGAAGCTGATGCATCAACACATACAGTCAAAGCAAGAATCGTGCATATGCTGACAATTAACAACCCTAACTTTTTCATAAAAACTCATCCTTTCATTATTTTTATTTACACTCAATCACTATTATCTCGTGATTACAAAGTCTCGGCAACATGAAGCTTATATTGCCGTTGTCACAGGTGAATTCGAGCTTTTGTTTTCCTCTCAAGGTTTTAACAGACACAACATCAGAAATATTTTTGACAGTAAATTCCACATCGGATATCGGAATGATTCTTTCAATAGGTCTTGTCATTTCCCCTGTAAGATTAATCAGATGCATAATATATTTGTTATCTTTTTTTCTAAGTGATATCTCAACACTTCCGGGAGCGTTGGTAACAATTTGTGAAGGTGACATTTCCTCAACTGCATTGGTTATGATTTTGCGCCAGTCACTGATTGCATGTGTGTCGAAAAACTCGCCAACAGCACCTGAAATGTACAGGCTTTCGCCTTTTCCGTATTGGTTTGATATGATTGAAGGGTATTTTTCACGAACCAAGTCCACATACCTTCCGCCGAGAGCTTCTCGTGCATATGCTTTAACATCAGCACCCGGTAAAGCTGCTGCCTTAACCGAAATGTCGGGCATGGGAATATTGTCATCGTGGGAATCTTTGAAAAGGTTACAGTTTTTGTTGTTTACAAGATATCCGCAACCTGATGCATATTCTATGATGCTTTCATATTTTTCAATACCCATCACATCTGCAAGGACGAAATTTTCTCTCATAATACAGCTTTCATCATAAAGTCCCGTGTCAAAGGTGCTTATTATTTTGCCGCCATTTTCAACATACTCTCTCAATGTTTTTGCGGTTTCATCAGATAAGCATGCAGCAGTGGTCATAATGATGAGTTCATATTTTTGATGTTCACCCTTTTCTAAGCTCACCTCATCAATTATATCAAACTGAACATGAGATCTTGTGAGCAAGTCATACATACCTCTGAATGAAGTATGCTGATTGCCTCTGGTAGTGCTATAATCACCAAGCTTCATTGATGCCTGAATAAAATCGGTTTCATCCACGCTTGTGCTGTATCTGTTGGCGGTAGAGTCTGACCAAAACAATGCAACTTTTGAGCACGATGATGTTCCCATCAGATTATCTTTGTTATCCGCAATAAATTTATTGAATTCGGTTGCTGCTTTTCCGCCCGGCGTTTCTCCCTGCTTTGAAGAACCGTGAAGTCCATACCACACATTTGCTCCGTATGCAACAGACTGAGCGTAGAATATATCAGTCTCGCATGCAGTGTGCATATAATACGACCACGGTTTATGGTCGCCTGCTATGAAACAAACCCTGGGTTTTCCGTTACATATGGTTTCTGCCATTTTTACCATAGGACTGACATGCCACATGGTTATAGCCTTGTTTACCCAGACAAAGCCACCTTCTACACCAATCATATCTACATAGGGCTCGGTTTTTCTTGCTGCAATCCCCATGGAATCAGGCTTTAAAAGAGGATTGTTTATGTAGAGCATAATATTGGGATTGACTTCTTTTATAGCTTCATATGTTGCCTTAACAAGTCTGACTGCCCGCTCTGTATTGAAAGCGGTAATTTCGCTGAGTACTGCTTCCTTCCTGCTTTTGCCGTATTGCTTTTCAAATTCCCGGAGACAGCGTGGGCAATAGCATGCGTCCGGGCGCATGTTTGGTCCGTCAAGAAATATGCCGTCAATATCATGTGTACACAGAGTTTTTATATTTCTGATGTGCTCTTCAAACCATGGCCCGTTATAACAAATATAATAATGAGTATTATTATACATCATAAGAGGCTGCCCGTCTTCACCTATGAGTGAATATTCGGGATGCTTTGCATGATCCTCGGGTGTCACACCATGCACATTTATATAGACAATTTCCCTTATGCCTTCTTTGCGGGATTTTTTGATATATTCATCGAGCTTTTTGCCGTCTCGTTCTTCGTTGTAATATGCCATATGGCCATCTGCTGTAAGATGCAAAAGCTGCTCAGTATTAAAATGAGACTGCTTCACATAGTTTTCGAAAATGTCCTCACTTGTCTCATGATATTTGCACTGAACTGCTGATATTATCAAACTTTCATCTGTCCACCAACTCATTTGTATCCTCCTATTCATCGTCTGCCCCGGTTACTTGTCGCATAAAACCTCTTATATCATCATCATCACTGTGCAGACCGAAATCTCTTATGTTTTTGTATAATTTGTAATTTTTTGGTGTTGTTTTAATATGTTCTTTAAATGTCTTTGCAAAATGAACATTATCCACAAATCCAACCATGTGTGCAATCTCTTTTATTCCCAAATTGCTTTCTCTCAAAAGCCTGCACGCAGCATCAAGGCGGGTTTGTATAATAAAGTGCTTTAAAGTAATTCCCCGATTCTTTCTGAAGGTACGCGACAGATGAGAATAACTTACATTGAGTGCCGAACATATCTTTTCAACCGTAAGATTGCTTTCATTATAATGTAAGTTCACATATTCCATAGCTCTGTCAGTCAGATTTGGCGTTTTCCTCTTGATTGGATTTATATTGGAAGCCAAAAATTCGTAAAACAACGAAACCACTTTATAATAACCTATTGAAGCACCCTCTTCATATTTCTGAAGAATGTAATCTACATTTGAAATAAGCTGCTTGAATCTCCTGCACTTTTTAACAGGCGAAGAAATATCAAACCCCAAATTCTCATAGTATTTTTCCGCACAATTGCCATAAAAACTAAACCATACATATTCCCATTTATTATCATCATCGGGTTTAATAAAATATTTTGTGTTCGGCGGAATTGCGAAGCATTCGCCTTCTTCCACCCGAGTAGTTTGATTTCCCATGGTTATATATCCGCTGCCGTTAATCACCACATGTATACTGAAATGTTTAATAATCCTGCTAAAATCATATGGTTTTATATAGTTCATGTTTTCATAACCAAATGTCAGCAAAATAAAATCTTTTTCTTCATGGTCAAAAAAATCGATAATAATATGATTTTTTAATCTGTCCATATTCTCTCTCCAATTAAGCGAGTTTGTAATTCTATAATAATACACAATTATTTTATGTGTCAAGCTAATGATTAAAATGCACATATACAAAGCAAAAAAACACAACAATTACACATGTACAAAATCAGGCAAATATGATAAAATACAAATATCCGAGTGGTTTTTTGTTATAATTGGCAATCATTAACAGATAAAAACACAAATCATTATGTAAAAATGATGTTGAAATTATGAAAACACATAAATTAAGATATTAAAAACATGGCAAAAAAACACAAAGAAGCTAAATCCGGAAGCATACTGTTTAAAGCTTCAAAATTATGTCAAATATGGTTTGATAATACTAAACGTTCTTCATTTCCGCAATTCCGTAATATCCAAGCCATCCTCGCATAAATACCTTTATGTTGTAAAATACTGTATCTAAGCTTCTGCCCTGACTACGGGAAGTTAGTTTTCGCAGTTTGTCCTTGGCTTTCTTCTTCGACTTTGCGTGAACTCGGATATATGCACCCTTTCTGTTCCTTCCCATCGCAAAGCCGGGAAACCGAAATTTCGGATTGAATATACACTTACTGCTCGGCTCTTTTCTGTGTTT
>JAFQBA010000050.1 GCA_017416845.1 Clostridia bacterium | reverse complement strand
TTTATATTGCAGTTGGTAGCCGCAATTTAATTATATCAAAAGGAGTTTTAATTTCCAAGATTTATAGCTAAAAGCTTTATCGAACCCCCGGACAATCCGGGGGTTTTCATATACAAAAAGAAAACATCACCGGGACAAAAATGTCTCGGTGATGTTTTTTTGCAATAATTTCAAATTGGAGTTTGTCGAGCTGATTAACACAAGGGCGTGAGGCGCCCCTGCCTAATTTCATCAAAAGATGATACGGCGTGCCGAGGTCGTCACGCCCTACGATGTTCTTGTGTTAAACAGCTCACTAAACTCCAATTTGAACTCCTAATCCCTATTCCCTAATCCCTAATCACTATGTGGACAAACTCAAATTTAGTTATCTTTTGAATTGAATTCATTTTCGATTATCATGTCACTTTATTTCTTGCCGGTAACAAAGATTTTTCGGTATTTTGCCGGTGTGCATCCGGTTACCTTTTCAAATGCTTTGTAAAACCCCTTGTCGGAAGCATAACCGACTCTTGAAATAATTTCATTCATTGTCAGATTATCTTCGTGCATAAGCTCAATTGCCTGCTCAATTCTTTTTTGAGTGATAAACTCGTTCCAGTTCATTCCGTAATAATCCTTGATAATTCTGCCTGTTTGCCGTGCACTGAGATTAAGCACACCGGCAATTTCTTCAAGATTAATGCTTGAAGAAAGATGAGTTTCAATGTAGGAATATATCTTGTGGATTCTGGACATATCACTGTCAGAGCTGTATGCATTGTCCGGCAATGCCTTGTTGGGATTTTGTGCATAAGCCTTGTCAATAAGCTCCAAAATCAGATGATAGATGTTATAATGAAGCTTTGCATGATTGGGATATATCAGGTTTTTTTCTATTTGTGTGAGATATCTGCTGATGTTTTTGAAATTTCTTATTATAATAAAGCTGTCCGACAAAATGTTTGATAGCAGTTTAAAAACAGAATATGTTGTTTTGACATTGTTTGAAGCAAGGGAAAAAATAATTGCCGAGGGGTTTTCTGCAGAATTCTCTTTTAACTTTATGCTTTTGGTGAGTCTGTGCTGAACCTTTGGCGAAACAATAATTATTTCATTTTTGTCAACAAAATGCCTTTCTCCGTTAACCTCAACCTCCATTGTTGTTGCATCGCCCGTGTAGAACAGTTCATATCCCGAATGGGTGTGGGGGATTTTGAAATATGGACCCACATATGGCTCAAGCTCTGCATTTGCATATTCCGTGAGAACAGTTATTTTTGCATCCTCAATATTTACGGTGCATTCCGAAACCATTGTATAACTGTGTTTTTCCATAAGATTCACCACCTGACTCGTTTTTCTTTCCTAAATATAACATCTTTTCCATTAAAAATCAATAGATTTTATCTGCGTTTTTGTACTAATCCGACATCGCAAAGTTACATCGTCAACTTGATTGGTAGATTTTTTGCGAAAAAAATATATAATTTAATTATAGTAAAATTCGTATTGGGGCTATGTTTCTGCATTAACCCGATGCGTATTTACGAAGAAAGGAGTTTATTTATGCAAAAAAGAATTCTGACACTTATCCTTGGTGTTGTAATTGTGCTTTCGGCATTATCGCCTGTGGCATTTGGCGCACAAGCTGATGACGAACCTTCCTGCGAAGCGGCAATTTCAGCACTTAAAAGATTCGAAATGCTTGGCGAAGACTTTGAAGCCGATGAGGTTATGAGCTTCGGCGATTTCGTGGGACTTGCAATGAAGCTCACGGGAGTTTCCCAAATCCCGGTTTCCGAGGAGCCTTGTTTTTCGGATGTGCCAAAATCGGCAAAACACTATAACGCCGTTATGCATGCCAAAAACATGGGCATTGCAACAGGTCTTGGTGACGGTAGCTTTGGTTACAATCAGAGGCTTACCATGGACAGGGCGGCAAAAATCCTTGTTTCAATTCTTGGATATGAGCCCTATGCCGTTGCTAAAGGCGGATGGAGCGCAGGCTACATAATTGTTGCAGGAAGCGAGGGTATCCTTGACGGATGTGATTTTGATTCTTCAAAACCTCTTACGGGCAGAGCCGCTGCTCAGATGGTGTATAACTGTCTCGAAACCGATATCCTTCAGCAGGAAAGCTACCCCGAGGGAAGCTATCGAACTGTGGACGGCGAAAACCCTCTCACCAAATGGATGAAGATTAAAAGAGTTGAAGGCTTGGTAACCGGCAATCAGATTACCGATATTTCAGGCGGTGAAGGCTTGGAAGACGGCATTGTTACAATCGACAATGTGAGATATGTTGAAAACAGCACTCTTGCAGGCGACCTCCTTGGATGTGAAGTCACAGCATATTATAAAGAAGAGAACGGGAAAAACATTCTTCTTGATGTGAGACTTGACGAAGATGCCAAGACATATAACATTTCCGGTTTGGACATAGAGCCGGAAACAACAGCATCAAAGGTTTATTACTATGATGAATCAACCGACAAAAAACAAGATGTTTCCATCAATCCCGATGCCTACATATTCTATAACTTTAAAAAATACTCTGATGCCCCCGGTCCCGATCTTTTCAAACCCGAAAACGGTGCTTTAAAACTCATTGACTATGACGGTGACAAAAAGGCCGATGTTGTTTATGTTACCGAAAGCGAAGTTTATGTTGTTGAATCCGTCACAGCCGGAAGCGGTAAGGTTAGTGACAAGTATGGCAAGCCCGACTTGATTTTAAATCCCTCGGATGACGAGGTTGTTGTCGAAATCATTCTTGACGACGCAAAAGTTGACATATCAAAAGTTGCGGTAAACAATGTTCTCACGGTAACCAAAAGTGATGACGAAAAGTTTATTCGGGTTGAAGTTGGCTACCGAAAGGTAAAAGGACTTGTTTCCGAAAAGGGTAACGGTTATATTGTTGCCAAAAACAAAAAATATAACATTCATCCCCAAAGTGAAACAGTATTTGAAGGAATCGCCCCCGGCACAGAGGGAATTGTTCTTCTCGACATCTACTATAATGCCGTAGGCTTTATTGCCGATTCATCATCGGACGGCGAATACGGATATGCAATCTCTGCAATGACAAAACAAAACGGTTTGTCAGATAAAATAATTGCATTTAAAGTCTTTACACTCGATAATGAGGTTAAAATTTTTGAAGTTGCAAAAGACATCAAGGTTAACGGCAAAGTGTCAAACGATTCGGGCGAAAAATATGATGCCGAAACTCTGATGAAAGAGTTCACCACCGATGTAACCTACTATCGCACCAAACCAAATGAGCGCACCTTCACCGATGTTTTTGACCATCAGCTCATAAAATATAAGCTTGATGCCGATGGCAAAATCATTGCCATTGAAAAAGCAGTTCTCAACTGCCGTGACTTTGGCGGAACGGGAAAAGCAATGGATGCGTTCAGCCTCGACCTTGACTACAAAGGCTGGGGAAATGCCGATACTCCCGTTGCTCACAACTTTATATATAAAAATTCCGGTATGCTCGGAAACGATTTTCAGCTTGTGAATGCTCAGGGTATACAGATTCCAAGTGCCGATATATGGATTGACTATTATGACGGAAAGCTTTCCGATTCCGATTTGGAAACGATGTTTTCACTGTACAAACCCTATTTGAGCTGGCCCAATGACAAAACCTTTGAAAACAACACTGCAATTAAGCTCTATGACATAAACGAAGTAAAATACGCCTCTGTCATAGTAACCGAAGGCGGCAAGGTTTCGACGGTTGTTGAACCAAACTTTATGCTGGTTGAATCTGTTTCTCAGATGCTCGATGAAGACGGTATGCCCGGAACAGCAATAAGTGGTATGTACAAGGGTGAATATCAGAAAATCTTTGTTGATACCACAGCCGATGCCTTTACTCCCGGTCTTTGGAGAGAAGAAGGTCTTCTCAATCTCAAACCCGGTGATGTAATTAGAATTGCAAGAAATTCAAAGGGCGAAATCATAGATATCTTCAAAATATATACCGTTGAACAGGAATCAAAGTGGCCCATTACCGCTGACACAAGAATTGACTATGTTGGAGTTATGGAATATTTCAGAGACAAGACCTCCGACGGATACCGTGAATACCTTCTTGGCGGAAACGAGTTTACTGAGCTTGCATTCCGTGGTGAAAATGCCGATCCCTACACCCTTAGAGTTTATCCATGGTGTTACTGGACAGGCAACAGTCTTTTTGCAATTCATGCAAGAAGTGTGTTTGTTAAAAACGGTGTTGTTATGATAAATCCCGGTGTTCCTCACGGTCATTCAGAACCTGTTGGTCTGAAACTCGGCAGCTTCCCCGGAAACGCAATGGAAAGAGGCGCTTACTTCTTTGATGAAGCCACCGGCACAGTAAGACCGGCAACCATAGAAGACCTTGAAGAAGATGATACAAAGTCGTATGTTCTTCGCATGCGTTATGCGATTGTTGAAGACCTGATTGTAATTAAACATAAAGAACCCATTCAGGGTGAATGGTTCGGTTGGTCGGAAACAAAGTAAGAGTTGCGTAAAAACAAGTTGGGGTTAAGCGAGCTGTTTAACACAAGGACGAAAGGCTCCCTTGTGTAAAGGGAGCTGTCACGAAGTGACTGAGGGATTGTTAAATAATAAACTCTCAAACAAGCACAAATACTGCGATTGAGGCAGTTTGTTACAATCCCTCCACCGCTTACGCGGTCCCCCTCCCTTTACACAAAGGAGGCAACGCTCTAGTGTTTATTTTATCTTCAAACTCACCGACAAACTCAAATTAAATTATTGAACATCATTGAATTCACATATAAATAAAAACAAAAAAGGAGAATGAAAACTATGTTAAAAAAAGTATTATCAATCACACTTGCTTTGGCAATGCTCGTAGCAGCACTTCCTGTTTTTGCAGAAACTGCCGAAATGAACATTGTTAAAGAAATTGTTCCAAACGGTGAAACGGAGGCATATCACCGTCCCATGCTCACAAGAGAACCCGGAAATGTGGCTGCAGGAGTTACAATTCCCACATCTGTTTTTGACGGCGGTGTGGAAAATGCAAATCTTTACATCGCTTCATATTCAAACAGTGCACTCAAAGCTGTAGCAGTTAAAGAAATCACATCTGCCGATGCAGGTCAGGCAGTTTACACTCCTTCAATTGCAGTTGATGAATCCGATGAAGTTAAAGCCTTCATCTGGAACGGCTACGATGTTATGCCTCTTTCAACCGCTGCTTCACTTCCCGCTAAAACAACTCATGTAACCTATGATTTTGAAGAAGATGTTCATGTTGTAGGTCAGATGCCTGCAAGAGAACTTGCTACCGGAACCTACAGAGAATATATGAAAGATTTTGGTGATAATGTAACTGTTGTAAATGACCCCCTCGGCGAAAATGGTAAGGTTTTAAAATTTGACGGTTCAACCAAAACAGCCGGTGCAAACTTCTGTGAAGGCGGTGCACTCGGCAGCACAATCAACAAGTTTAAAAACCAGACAAGCTCTTCTGTTGAGTTTGATTTCTATATGCCCGAGAAACTTCCGCCAAGAGAAAATGGTGTAGACGAAAACGGCAATCCCGTATATGCTAACCGTGAAACAAATTTCAGAGTCGATTTTGATGCAACAATGTTTATTTATATTCAGATAAGACAGTATGCAAACAACAGTTCATCAAACCGTTTTGTAATTTGTAACAACAAATATGCTACCGACTGGGGCAGCAACAAATATGTGGCTGCAGATGACTTCTTCGGCAAATGGCACACAATGAAGCTTGAATATGCTCCTTGTGCCGATAATCCAAATGCACGTCAATACTGGTTCTGGTTTGACGGAGAGCTCTTCTACCACGTTGTAGGTGCAGAAACAGGTAAAACCGATTATTCCTATGTTCCCAGAACTGCATATATCTTTAACTATACACCTGCAGGACATTTTGATCCCAATATGGTGTATTACATCGACAATGTAAAATTCTCAGCTTAAACCCGACGGAGGTCATCTATGTATAAAAAACTACTCACAATCCTCCTTTGTTTTGTGATGGTCTTTTCTATTTTGCCAATGGGGACTGTGTCCTCATTGGCAGCAGAAGAAATTGAAAAGCCGATTTACGTTGTATTAAACGGAAATCAGCTTGAATTTGATGTTAAGCCCGCCATCATAAACAATCGTGTTATGGTTCCCATGCGAACCATATTCGAAGCAATGGGTATGACAATCGACTGGAACGAAAGTACCCAAAAAATTATCGCTTCAAATGAAAATACCACAATCGAACTTGTTGTAGGAAATGAAAATGCTGTTGTTAACGGAGAAACCGTAAAGCTTGATTCTCCGGCAGTAATTGTCGATAGCAGAGTTCTTGTTCCCACACGCTTCATTGCCGAAGCAACAGGCAACAGTGTATACTGGGATACCCAGTTTGCACAAAAAGTGATTATTTCCAAGCCTCTTGAAAAAGATATTCTTGACGCTGTCAATCGTTTTGAAAATGAATGCTTTGGTGAAAAAACCTTTGACTGGGTTATAAATCTTTACGACCCCGAAACAGGCGGATTCTATTTTAAAAAGAGCGCAAAAGACACCGAAGGCTTTTTGCCTGATCGTGAAAGCACATTAAAATGTCTTAAAATTCTTGAAGGACTTGGTGCCATCGACACCAAAAATCTTGGAGAAGTTTATGACGAAGAAATGCTTGAACGACTCCTCAAGTTTGCTCAGGAGGGTCAGGATCCGGAAAACCTCTACTGGTATGAAGAACCCTGGGGCAAGCATGTTGGTGTTTCAAAAATGCAGTATGAAACATCTGCCGCAAATCAGCTGATTGCCATGGTTCCCGGCGGTAAACCGCTCTACACCGAACCTGCAACAAAGGAAGACGAAGAAAAGGAAGTTCTTTTGGAATCCGAAATTCCCGTTCAAAGTTATCTTGCCGCATCAACAGGCAACACTCTTTTTGACAACCGCTTTAATTCCAAAGAAGATTTTAAGGCATGGTTCGATTCACTTCCTTGGGAAGCACCGGATGGAAATGCTTATGCCGCCGGCTCACAGCTTTTGAATGCTGTCGGCGGTGCAAGAGCAGCCGGTGAGGATATGTTTGACTATATGGTTGAACTCACCATGGAAAAAATCAACCCCAACACAGGTTTTTTAAGCCGAGTTGATCCCGAAACCGGAAAGCTTTTGGACGAGGTTGACTTTGATTCAATGAGCGGAAGCTACAAGGCTGCCGGTATGTTTGTCGAAAGCTGGTATCCAAGCATGAAGGGCAAATGTCTCACCTGGCCATATTATGAAAAAGCCATAGACAGCGTTATGCAGGTAATGCTCAATAAGGATCAGGGCTTCCACGCCTGTGACGTTGCCAATGCTTTTGTTTTTCTGAGAAATGTAATGTACACTCAAAAAAGCATAGACCCGACAGTTCGCGAAAAGGTATATACTCAGCTTCCTCAGCTTATCGATGCCACAAGAGAGCGTACAGCATCGCTTATGTGTGAAGATGGGGGTTACAGTTACTATGCAGGCAAAGGTGCCGACGGTAACCAGGGACACCCCCATGGAACAAGTCTTCTTGAGGGCGAAATCTCCGGCACATCAATGATACTCATTTCTTTGAGAACTGCAGTATATCGCTTCCTCGGTTTTGACCCCCCGGCAATGTTTGGCGGTGCTCTTACTCCCGAAATGACAAGAGAAAGACTTCAGGCTGTTGAACCCACAAAGAAGATTGATTTTAAAACCAATTGCGAGCTCACCTTTGACGATGTACCCGACGGTCCTGTTCCGGACTATCTTCCCATAAGAAGCTCCGGTGATGTAACCGTTTGCGAAGACAGAGAATATGTTGACGAAAGAGCACTTCGCATTCACTCACCCGGAGGAGAAAGACCTGTTGTAATCTTTGATGTGGGAACAAGAAGCGGCAAAGGCTTCACTCTTTCCTATGACATCAAGTTTGAAACCGAAAACGAAAGCACCGGTCTTCTCTATAGTGAAATCGGGTCATATCGCTTTGCCGTTGTTACAAACCTCAGGAAAGGTAATGGTTCATTTGTGTTCTCCAGAACAACAGATGCTTCAAAAAATCTTAAGCAGGGCTTTGACGGCACCATGTATCACAACATTAAAATTGTGTATATGCCCGACGGTGAAAATGCTAAAACCGAATATTACTTCGACGGTAAGCTTGTGGACACAAGCACATATTTCCAGGTTAATCAATATGGCGCTCCACCAATGGAAAATATCCCCATGGTAATGTTCAGGGCAGACCACGAATCACCGTTTACTGCATATATCGACAATTTTAAGTTTTCAGAGCATAAAACAGACCTTCAAGGTGAATCGGAAATCGCTTTCTACAGCGTAAATTAACACATTTAATAACAAAGACAATATAAGGAATAATAATATGGATATAGAAAGATATACTTCACCCTTTGATTGTGATGAGGTCATAAATCTTTGGTCGGAAATATTCGGCGAATATGAGGCAGAGCTTGAAAAAATCCAGTGTGACGGCACAGAAGAAGAGTTAAACACCGACATTGTATACCTGGCAAAGGAAAACGGTAAGCTACTTGGTGCTGTTCACACCACAATTTCAAAAACAGAGCCGGTGCTTGCCGGAATGTCGGGCGTGTGCACCACACCCGAAGCTCGTGGAAGGGGTATAAGCAGAATCCTTTTTGAAAAGGCAATGGAAGAAATTGATTCCCTTGGCGTTAAAGCAACCTTTCTCGGAACCGGACACCCTGTTGCCATAAAGGTGTATGAATCCTGCGGATTTTCGTTTATTTCGTGCACCGGAGCAATGGCAAGAGTTCCCGGAAGTAATTTCGGTCTGTTTTGCTGTGACTACTACTCCAAAGAGCATAAAAATATAAAAATCGTTCCCGGCAATGCGGCAATGCGTCTGCCCCTTGTGCCTTTTGTACACGGTTTGTCCGGTGACTGTTTTATCGACATCAACGCATGCATAATGTCAAGGGGAATAAACTTTTCCCAGGTTTCGTGCATGGGGCTTTACCAAAAGTTTCTGGATGTTGAAAATGCGGGCGGAGTCTTCCTTGGTGCAATTGACGAAAACGGCATTCTTGGTGCAACGGCCAGCGCAATGCCCACCGACAAAGGCATCAGAGCCGATTTTCGTGTTCGTCCGGGGTTTGAAAGTGCAGCCAAAGATTTTGTAAGCAACTTTGAAGATAAATACGGCAGGATTTATCTGCAGATTGCAGATGCAGATGAGTCCAAAATTAAAATCGCCGAAAATCTCGGATTCAAAAAGAAGGAAGAAATTCTTCATTCTTACAGAGATATATGCCTCATTCCGATGCATATTTTTGAAAAAGGCTCTTTGTCAATAGTTGGGGTCAAAATTGAATAATGGAACTTTCGATGGCGGTTGCAGCTTTTATGCAGCCGCCTTTCCAGTATTAGATTTTTTGTAGTTAAACATATGTAATATTCTTTTTCTGAATCTATTGAAATTACGGTATCCGTAAGCGTTTCTTTTTAAAACTTTAATCTTGTTGTTGCATCCCTCGGTAAAGCCGTTAGTGTAAGGATAATCAAATGTATTAAATATTGGTTTAGACCAGTTCTGAAGTGTTGTTGCACAATCTTGATAGTCTTTTAATCTACTGTTTTGAGCTATTAAAATCCATTTAGAAAGTAGCTCTTTG
>JAFQBA010000049.1 GCA_017416845.1 Clostridia bacterium | reverse complement strand
TAAAGAACTAAAATATTCACCCTCATACATACGATATATTTTTAAACGGGAAGGTAATGTATCGGTTCAGGCAAAAATAAATGAAATAAGGCTCAACAAGGCCAAAAGGCTTTTGCGAGGTGGAATGATGAGCATAACCGACATTGCATTTGCGGTGGGCTTTACCGATTCAAATTATTTTTCGACTGTTTTCAAAAAAATCGAAAAGATTTCACCGAGTGAATACCGTAAAAATTTAAGCAGATAATCATAACTACTCATCAAAGCATTGCAGGTGTTTTTTCAACGTTTCACATTTCCGGCTGTCTAAAGATATTAAGAAAAATATCTCACGTTCATATTTTGAGAAACTGTGGGTTTTTGCAGAGCTTTTTATGTTTCGAACCGTTTTTGCAAACATAAATACTAAATTTGGTTCAAGATTTACATATTTTTGTGCAAGATATTCCATGGCTTATTTTTTATGTTGTGGTATAATGTTTTGCATACACTGTAGATGTCACCGAAGACAGATGCGAAATTGTTGCAAATGATACGGAAGGCGTAAGGAGAGCACTTGGTTTTGTCGAAGATGAAATAAGACGCATTCAAGGTGCTATTTTGCCCCTTGGCAAAATAGAAAGATATCCGTCGGTTAAAACAAGAATAACACGCGGAAGCTCTAGTCCCACAAACCGTCCGCCCAAAAATATAAAAAACAATGTATGCAAAGATGCAGGTCTGCACTTCTCACGAAATAGGCTCTGTTGCATATATACCTGTTCCGGGCATACTTTTTGACAAATACAGAGCTTGTTATGAGTTTGATGTAAAAGGAGTGCTTCAGTGCTGGTATTCGGGCAATTATTCGTGCCTTATGAGCAAAATGGCAGGTGAGCTTGCTTTTGAAAGTGACTTTGGCGACAAAATTGAAAAAGAATTTTCAAAATATTTACAAGAAAAACTTAACGTAATTGATATATAATAAAAATTATTTCAGGAGGTTTGTTATGCAACCAAAAGTTCTTAAAACAGGAGTTGCTTATCACGGCAACAGAATTCTCAGACACGTTGAAGAAGATATGACCGATATTGTTCGTCACAACATGGACATTGTTGTTCATATGTTTTCCCACAACGACTGGGACAGACACCTTGGCGTTATGAAAAACATTTTTGACATCTCAAAGGAAAGAGGTCTTGAAGTGTGGGTAGACAACTGGGGGCTCGGAGGCCCTCCGGGAGATAAATCCCATTTTCTTCAGTACCATCCCGAAGCACATCAGGTTTATTCGACAGGTGAAATAAATCCCGTCAGCGTGTGCTTCAACAGTCCTGCCTATGTTCAGTTTACCCGTGAATGGATTGATGCTGTAGCACAGTGCGGCGGAGACAAAATCTTTTGGGATGAGCCGCGTTTCTATGGTGTTAAAGCCGAAGGAGGCGACGAAAAGTTTACTTGTTGCTGTGAAACCTGCAAAAAGCTTTTTGAAGAAAAATACGGTAAAAAAATGCCAAATGAACTTACCGATGAAGTGGAAGAATTCCGTCAGCAAAGCATGGTAAATTATTTCAAAAATGTTGGAGCCTATGCAAAACTCAAAGGTCTTGAAAACATCGTTTGCACTATGCCTCACACCATAGGGCAAACAGAGGGACTTATGAGTGTTGACGAAATATGCGATCTCGGAATTGACCCATACTGGTCTACCGGCAGAAACAAAAAAGACGGAAAATACATAAAAGAACCCTATGACTTTGTATATGACATCACAAAAGAATGTGTGGACGGTTCTGCAAAGATGGGCAAAGATTGTAACATATGGATTCAGGGGGTTGACCTCAGAGCAGGTCACGAAGCCGAAATTTTTCAGGCGGCAGATGCTGCATATGATGCCGGAGCAAGAACAATACTTTTCTGGAGCTTCCGTGGTGGTGAATCCAACACCTATAAATCTGATATATGTGAAAAGGTGTGGCACATTGCAGGCGAAGCAATGGGTCGCATAAAAAACAGAAATCTTGATGAAATCAGAGATTATTATTATAATCGTAAAATGAACAAATAATTTTTATATTCTGAAAATAATATATTCTAAAATTTGATTTACAAGGGGAAAAATTTTTTCCCCTTGTATTGACATATATAATTTTCTGTGTTATACTTTGTGCAATCGGTTGCATAAGGGGTGAATTTATTGGCTGAAGTTACAATATATACAATTGCAAAAGAACTTAATATGACATCATCAATGGTAAGTCGTGCATTTAATCCAAATGCACGAATAGCCCCCGAAAAAAGAAAGATGGTTCTTGAACTTGCCGAAAAATATGGCTTTTCACCCAACAAACACGCTTCAAGGCTTTCCATGAAACCCATAAACATCGGTATAATATTAAGCTCAAGATTTGATGTTAACACCCAAAAAATGACCGAAGGCATAAAAAAGGCTCATTCAAGGCTCAAGGATTATAAAATAAATTATGATATAAGTGTTATTGATAAAAGAAAAAACACAGACAAAGACTATGTTGATGCACTTGAAAAATATGTTAACTATGATGGCATCATAGTTACCGGAATGAGCTCTCCAAAGTGCTCCGAAGTTCTTAATTGTTTTTATGAAAAGAACAAAAACATTGTTCAGGTTCAGGCGGTAAATGAAAATACAAAATGTCTTTTTTCCTCAAAACATAATGAAGAAACAGCTTCAGCACTTGCGGCAGAATTTTTGTCAAACTGTCTGCGTTTTTCAAAACGGAAAAATGTTTTTCTTTTCACAGGCGACCGTGAAAGTCGGCTTCATTCAAAAGCCGCAAACGCCTTTAAAAAAATGTGTAAATCATGTGGTCTAAACCTTGTCGGTTGTGCCGATATGGGAGACAGCGAAGATAAACTTTCAAAGTTTTTGCCTACATTTAAAAGTGAGTATTTCGATAATGTAGACGGAATTTATACTACAAGCGGTATTTGTGAATCTCTTTGCAAATTTCTCGAATGTGAAAATGACAAACCTGTGTTTGTATCTTTTGACACTCATGATGTAATAAAAAAATATCTTGAAAATGGCATAATTTCCGCAACCATCGCACAGAATGTTTCAAGACAGATGGAAATTGCATTTGAAAATCTTGCTCACTATATAATAGATTTCGTTGAATGTCCTGATATCGTTTATACTGATGTTCAGATTGTAATGAAAAGTAATATGCATCAGTTTGATTAATTTATTTAAGAGTGCAAATCCGAATTCAATTATTAGGATTCGGATTTAAAATTAATAATTGTGCAACCGATTGCACAATTTGAAAGGGTGAATTACCAATGTTAGGTTTAACAGTTGCAGTTTCAATATCTGCCATGGTTTTTCAAAACTGCATATTTAATAATGTCAGCAAAAAAGAACTTAAAACCAATGACAGTATATATAAATATAATATGTGTATATATGCCGTGTGTCTTGTGTTTTTTGGATTAATGATGATAAAAGAGGGAATGTCTCTCTACACATTGACACTGGGTCTTGTTTTTGGTGTTGTAACTGCTCTGAGTAATTTCTATAAGGTTCTTTCACTTTCCAAAGGACCAATGCATATCACGCTTCTTGTCACCACCTCATCAATGATAATTCCCACGTTGTCGGGTGTTTTTTTCGGTGAAACATTCAGCATGACAAAACTGTGCTTTGTTTTCGTACTCATATTTTTTGTGTATTTGTCTCTCGACAGAACATCGGACAAATCTATAAATAAATCATGGCTTATTTGTTGTATGATTGCATTTGTCATGCAGGGGACAATTGGTGTACTTCAAAAAATACATCAAACATCAGATTGCAAAAATGAACTTAATTTCTTTTTGTTTGTATCTTTTTGTTGTTCGGCAATTTTCAACCGCATAAGAATCAAAGGAAAATTTTCCGATATCAAACTTGGCAAAAAAACCATGCTTCTTGCACTTTTTTGCGGTGTATGTACATATCTCAATAACTTTCTTAACCTAAAGCTTTCAGGGCTTATTCCATCGCAGGTTTTCTTTCCCCTCGTAAACGGAAGCACAATTGTCCTTTGCTCTCTGGCATCTGTTATTATCTTTAAAGAAAAGCTTACAAAAATACAGGTTATAGGACTGTGCGGAGGAATATTATCACTTGTTGCTATTTGTATGGTAAAATAGGAGGTCATTATGGAAAATATTTTTGAACTCAGTCGTGATTGGTTTGAACCGGTCAAAGTGTTTGGTAATTTGTATTTTGTGGGCACAATTCCTGCGTCTGTTCATGTTATTGACACGGGAGATGGATTGATAATGCTCGACACGGGTTATCAGCAGTCTCTTTATGCAGTTATTGATAATATGTATAGAACAGGTCTTAATCCACATGACATTAAATATATTTTGCTGACCCACGGTCACATCGACCACTTTGGAGCCGCAAAAGCGTTGCGAGAGCTTACCGGTGCAAAACTTGCCATTGGAAAAGAAGACAGAGACTATGCAAACGGAAAACTTGATTTGTCTTATGCAAAAGAGCTTAATCTTGAATATAACGAAACGTTCGAGCCGGACATTTTGATTTGTGACCGAGATATTATTGAGCTTGGAAATACCAAAATCAAAGCTTTGGCAACTCCGGGTCATACACCGGGTGCTATGTCATATTTTTTTGACGTGACAAACGGCAAGGATATTTTCAGAGCAGGACTTCACGGCGGAATGGGTATTAATACACTTAGTCGGGAATTCTTGGATAAATACAGCCTGCCATATAGCCTGAGGGATGATTTCAAAAAATCTATGATGAAACTTAACGACGAAAAAGTTGATATTTTTCTCGGAAACCATATGCAACACAATCACACTACCGAAAAAGCAAAACGTGTTAAAAACGGCGATGAATATGCATTCGTCAATAAAGATGAATGGACAAAATATAACTTGTGGTGTATTGAAAATCTAAACAATATGATTGTTACGGAGGAATATAAATGAAACCGAATTTTAGTTTTTTGTATGATGGAAAACAATATAGTGCAACAGATAACGGAATTACAAATCTTGGTAACGGCATTAGTGTCACAATGGCAAAAAAAGAATATCTCAAATATGATGCAACAGAATGGGTGCTTTGGTTTGAAAACAAATCAGATAAAAAAAGCGGAATATTTTCAGATATATCAGATTGCGACACGCTTCTTCCGCTTAGTATACCTCAAGGAAAAAGACCTGGCTATATGCCAAAAGAAGGCGATGCCTGCATTATTACCATGAACGGAATGGTAGACGGAAGACATTACTGGGAAAATGATAAAGTAAGTGCTTCTGAATATGGTTTTAATTATGAGTATTTGGATAAAGTGCCAAACAAGACAAAAAGCTTTGCAAACATCGGCGGAAGATCAAGTGAAGGAACAATGCCGTTTTTTGATGTGACAGCTTTGGATAACGGTTATATTGCAGCAATCGGCTGGACAGGAGACTGGAAAGCGGAATTTTCAAAACAGGATAACGGCATTCAGATTAAAACGGGGTTAAAAGAAACAAAGTTTTATTTGAAACCCGGTGAAAAATTCCGAACTTCTTCAATTCTCATTATGAAATATCATTCGAATGAAGATAAGTATAACAAATTCAGAAAGCTTATAAGAAATCATTTTTCACACAAAAGCTGTACCAATGCAACAAGAGAGGGGCTTATGGCTTTTGAGCTGTGGGGCGGTCTTACAAGCGATGAAATGATAAAAAGAATCAATGAACTCAAAAAATATGATATTAAATTTGAGGATATATGGATCGATGCAGGCTGGTATGGAAATTGCACAAAATGTGATGAAGCCTTTAGTGGTGATTGGGGAAAGCATACTGGAGAATGGGAAGTAAACAAGCGTGTGCATCCTCAGGAGTTAAAAGATGTTTCGGATTGTGCAAAAGAAGCAGGAATGCAGCTTATGCTTTGGTTTGAGCCGGAAACAGTAATAGAAGGAACACCGATAACAAAAGCGCATCCGGAATGGTTTATGGAATTACCGGACAGAAAAGATAAAATTCTCAATTATGGAAATGATGAGGCAACGAAATATGTGTGTCAGCTACTTGAGAGGTATGTAAAAAATCTCGGTTTGTCGTGCTACAGACAGGATTTTAATACAAAGCTTACCGAATATTTTCAAATGAATGACGAAGAAAACCGCCGTGGTATTACTGAAATTAAGCACATTACGGGAATGTACAGAGTGTGGGATTATCTGCTTGAAAAATTCCCCGGTCTTATTATAGATAACTGTTCGTCCGGCGGAAGAAGAATTGATATAGAAACCTTAAAACGTTCCATTCCGTTCTTCAGAAGTGATTATCAGTGTAATTTCAACGAAAATCCTGAGGTTTTGCAGACGCACAACTCTAACATATCATGTTATTTGCCATATAATGGATGCACAAGTAAAACAAAGAATGACACCTATGCTATAAGAAGTTCTTATTCTTCAAGTTGGGGCGGAGCGTTTTACAATGCAATATTTCAGAGTATGGATGACGCAGATTTTATATGGGCTAAAAAAACAACTGATGAGTATAGAAAAATAAGAAAATATTTTTCTTGTGATTTTTATAATCACGGTTCATCGGTGTTTGACGACACTTCATGGGCTATCTGGCAATATCACGATGCCGACTCAGGCAAAGGCATTGTCATGGCATTCAGACGAAGCAATTCGCCTTTCGACAGAGTTGCAATTGAACTTCGGGGCATCGAAAAAGGCAAGGTGTGTGAAATAAAATCACTTGACAATCCTGAATTTAATGTTAAAACAAACAACCTCGAAATCATCCTCCACGAAAAAAGAACAAGTACCATATTTGAATATGAAGTAAAATAAAGTTGCAAAAAGCCACGTTATCGGTATATGTCGATAATGTGGCTTTTTGGTATAAATTGTATTGCATTTTAGATTTTTGTGTGTTAAAATGAGATTAAAAGATTATAGGTATATTTTTTATCCGGTCTTGACAAAAGAAAATTATATTTATTAAAAATTATAGGAGATTGACAATGTTTGAAAATACAAAAAAATTTTGCGATTCCTTTCTAACTCTCGGTGTTCCGGGGGTTGATCTTGCGGTATACAAAGACGGAGAATGCATTCTTCGTTATATGAACGGTTACAGCGACCTTGAAAACAAGGTTAAAATGAGCGGCAAAGAAAGATATAACATCTATTCCTGCTCAAAGATTATAACCTGCACAGCGGCACTGCAGCTTTTGGAAAAAGGCTTATATTCACTTGAAGATAAACTTTCTGACTATATGAGCGAATTTGAAGAAATGACAGTCAAAACAGAAGACGGAGTAAAAAAGTGCGAAAAACCTATTTTAATTAAGCATCTGTTTGAAATGACAGCAGGTTTTTCATATGATTGTAATTCTCCTGAGATGAAAAAAGCTTTTGAAGAAACAGACGGCAGATGTCCTACAAGGGAGACAATGAAATATCTTGCAAAAGACCCCCTTGATTTTGAACCCGGTGACAGATGGAACTATAGCCTGTGTCACGATGTACTTGCGGCTCTTGTTGAGGTTTTGTCGGGAGAAAAATTTGAAGATTATGTAAAGAAAAATATTTTCGATGCACTTGGAATGAACGATACAACGTTTATGCTTCCCGACTCTGAAATTGGAACCATTGTTCCACAATACGCTTTTAAAGATGGAAAAGCCACCGACATCGGGAAGCCCATATTCAACTATAAAGTGGGCAGTGAATATGCATCGGGCGGTGCAGGAGGAATTTCTACAGTTGATGATTACATGAAATTCCTTGAAGGTCTTCGTACATACAAACTCATCAAAAAAGAAACTCTTGAACTGATGATGACTGACCGCCTGACAGAGCATCAGAAACGTACCTACTGGACAAGCAGAACTCATGGCTACGGCCTTGGTGTTCGTTGTCCAAAGGGTGACGACATATACATTGATTTTGGATGGGGCGGAGCTGCAGGAGCGTTTGCCGCTGTGGATATTAAAAACGGAATTTCCATATATTTCGGTTCTCACATTCTTGCTTCACCTGCCCAGGGAATCAGGTCAATGCTCTATCGCTTTGTAAGAGCGGAGCTTTTTGATAAGAGTGATTTTGATAATATATACAAAACCCTTGAGGAACTGTATGATTACAAATTAACCTATTAATCTGCACACCTTTTATAAAAGGCTTGATTTTTGAAGTGGAATGTAATATACTGTATCTGAAATCAGATAAATAAGGAGCTAATTGATGAATATTTCAAAAGAAAAGCTGAGCCTTCGTTGGGCATATATGGTAATTGGTGTTGTTGCAATGCTTTTTGCCGGAATTTTATACGCATGGTCAATTTTAAAATCACCCTTGTCTGCAGAGCTTGGATGGGGGACATCGGACCTTGCGCTTAACTTTACCATAGCTATGACATTTTTTTGTATAGGCGGTTTGCTTGGTGCCAAAATTTCAGGACGTGCAGGACATAGGATTGCACTTTTGACATCGGGTATTCTTTCGGCATCAGGCTTTATTCTGACCTCATTTTTAACAGCCGGTTCTGTGCTTGTGCTTTATGTCACCTACGGAGTTTTGGCAGGTCTTGGCATCGGAATTGCATATAATGTCATTATATCAACGGTCAGCACGTGGTTTCCCGACAAAAAAGGACTGTGTTCGGGTTGTCTTATGATGGGCTTTGGGGCATCTGCTTTGCTTCTTGGTAATGTTGCGGACAGTATGTTCAAAAGCGCGCTTGGTTGGCGTACAACATACATAATCCTCGGAATTTCTATTTTTGCGGTTGTTTCACTGGCAGGGTTCTTGCTCAAAAAACCGGGAGATGATGTCAAATTTCCCAAACCGAAAAATCTGAAAAAAACATCATCCGAAGATTTTGAAGTTAAAGAATTAACATCGGCACAGATGCTTTGTCGTCCTTCTTTCTGGATGGCGTTTATATGCATATCGTTTCTTGCTGCAGTGGGAAGCTCGGTTATAAGCTTTGCCAAGGATCTGGCACTTTCGGTTGAGGCTTCCGAAGCACTTGCTGTTTCTCTTGTCGGTGTGCTTTCGGTGTGCAACGGAATAGGCCGAATTCTCACAGGGGCAATCTTTGATGTTTTGGGACGCCGCAAAACAATGCTTTGTGCAAACATTCTCACAATTTGCGCAGCAACGGTTACGCTCATTGCAGTGTCGGTTGGCTCTTTGCCTCTTTGCATTGCGGGGCTTTGCCTCACCGGTATGTCCTATGGTTCATGCCCGACAATTATGACGGCGTTTACTTCTTCATTTTTTGGAATGAAGCATTTTTCAAACAATGTTGCAATTATGACCTTTACCGTAATGATTGGTTCTTTTATTGCCACTGCATCAAACAAGGTTTTGGAACTTACCGGCGGCTACACCGGTTCCTTTGTGATGCTTTTGTCACTGACGGTTGTTGCCCTTATTTTGAATGTGTTTATTCGCAGACCTTGATCATAATCCACTCCTCAGTGCGGATTATTGCATAAAAAACGGCTGATTCTTATTGAATCGGCTGTTTTTTTGTATAATGACAATTCGTGATACTGATATTCAACAATATAACAACAAACTTGCACATTTTTCTTGATTTTTTTTGTTGTTTATGTTACAATATATACAAATTAATGTACGAAAAATCGGAGGCTATATATGAAACTTAAAAAAGTTGTAGAATTACTCGATGCCAACATCTTAAACGACTGCTACTCACAAGATACCGAGGTGCTTTCAGCTTGCGGCTGTGACCTTATGAGTGATGTCCTTGCCTTTGTTAAAGATCAGGCACTTCTCCTTACGGGTCTTGTTAATCCCCAGGTTGTCCGCACTGCCGAAATGATGGATATGAAAGCCATTGTTTTTGTCAGAGGAAAGACTCCCGGTGAAGAAATAATCGAACTTGCAAACGAGGCAGGCATTGCCGTTTTGTCAACGGAGCATCCTCTCTATCATTCCTGCGGTGTGCTGTACAGCGAAGGTCTTTACAAATAATGTGGAGGTGGTGTTATGAATTCGTTTAAAGTTCAATATACCATCGACGGTGAAGATTTTTCTGTTGCCGGTGAAGCATCAAGAAAATTAAAAAAGGTGCTTCAAAGTCTTGGAGTTGACCCCCAGATTATCCGCAAGGCTACCGTTGCTATGTATGAAGGCGAAATCAACATGGTAATCCACGCCGACGGCGGTGTTATTGATGCGGAAATTACTCCCGAAAAGATTCATCTTTTCCTGCGTGACAAAGGTCCCGGAATCCCCGACATCGCTCTTGCAATGACCGAAGGCTTCTCCACTGCTTCGGATAATGTGCGTGAGCTTGGTTTTGGTGCCGGAATGGGTCTTCCCAACATGGAAAAGTATACAGATTATATGAATATAATAACCGAAATAGGAGTAGGGACTACCATTGAAATGATAGTAAACACTTCTCTTTCTTGATTAAAATTCGGAGTTGATATAAATGGATAAGATAATACATTCCGTAACCCTTGACACAGACAAGTGTAAGGGTTGCACCAATTGTATCAAAATGTGTCCCACTCAGGCGATTCGCGTACGCAAAAACAAGGCAAAAATTATCAAAGAGCTTTGCATTGATTGCGGCGAGTGCATCAGAGTGTGTCCTTATCATGCAAAAAAGGCTGTCACCGACAGCTTCGATATGATTAATAACTATAAATATAAAATCGCTCTTCCGGCTCCTGCATTCTACGGTCAGTTTGACAAAGCGACCAAAATCGAATCCATACTTCACGCCCTCATCAAAGCCGGGTTTGACGATGTTTTTGAGGTTGCATATGCGGCACAGCTTATCACCAAAAGAACAAAAGAGTTAATCGCAAGCGGTGAGCTTGAAACACCGATTATAAATTCTGCCTGCCCGGCGGTGGTAAATCTTATTTCCACCAAATATCCAAGCCTTTTGAATAATGTGATACCGCTTATTTCCCCAATGAATCTTGCGGCAATTATGGCAAGGAAAATAGCCGAAGAAAAAACTCCCTACAAGGGCGGCGAAATAGGCATCTTTTTCATCACTCCCTGTGCGGCAAAAGCCACCTGTACAAAGTATCCACTCGGTCTTCCCGAAAGCGTTATTGACGGGGCTTTTTCATTTAAGGATATGTATCTTAAGGTTGTACCTCATCTCAATGACAAAGAGTGTGAACAAGATCTTTCAAAGGCGGGATTCAAGGGCGTTTGCTGGGCAAATTGCGGCGGAGAGGTTGTGTCTCTCGAGCTTGACAACTACATAGCCGTTGACGGCATACATAATGTAATTCATGTTCTTGAAGAAATAGAAAATGACAAGCTTTCCGATGTGGAATATGTTGAGGCGCTTGCCTGCACCGGCGGATGCGTTGGCGGTCCTTTAGCTGTTGAAAACAATTTTGTTGCTCAGACCAGGGTCAAAAAGATGGCAAAAACGGCTCGCGGAAACGGTGAAGCTCCCGAATTCGATATGGATCTTGTGTGGCAGACACCAATAAAAATCCGCAAACAACGCAATCTCGACGATGATATGTTTGTTGCTATGGAAAAGCTTGCAAAAATAGATGAAATATATGACCGTCTTCCAAAGCTTGACTGCGGTTCGTGCGGTTCCCCAAGTTGCAGAGCTTTGGCAGAGGATATTGTACGGGGATATTCCAAGGAGTCCGACTGTATAATTAAATTCAAAGAAAAAATAGCTCTCTTTGCCAATGAGATGCTCGACGGCAGTGATAACGTAGAATAGGAGTGACAAATTTGAAAGTAAACGAATTGGTTCAAAAGCTTGAACTTGAGGTTCTTTGTGAAGGCGAAAGTTTTTTCTCGGACATTGACGGTTGCTTTGCCGGAGATCTTTTAAGTCTCGCAATGTCTAATGTCAGAGCGGGAAATGTGTGGATTACCGTTCAGACAAACATGAATATTTTAGGTATTGCTTCTCTCACCGAAGCATCCTGCACAATTGTTGCAAATGGCATGAACATTCCCGATGCCGTAATCGAAAAGGCAAAGGATGAAAATATTTGTCTTTTGCGTTCTGAAAAAGGAATGTATGAGCTTTGTCTCAGTGTTGGTGAACTCATATGAATTTGTATTATGATTTTCACATTCACACGTGCCTTTCGCCCTGCGGTGACGAGGATATGACACCCAACAACATTGTAAATATGGCAATTATCAAAGGTCTCGATGTCATAGCCATAACCGACCATAACAGTGCCGGAAATGTGAAGGCGTGTATGGATGCGGCGAAGGGAACAGAGCTTTTGGTTATTCCCGGAATGGAGGTCACAACCTCCGAGGAAATTCACACAGTGGTGCTTTTTGATAACCTTGATTCTCTTAAGACGCTTGAAAAGCTTATATATGATTCCGTTCCGAATGTCAAGAACAAGCCCGATATTTTCGGCAGACAAATATTTATGGATTCCGAGGATAATGAGGTGGGGGAGGAAGAAAAGCTTCTCATCACTGCCTGCGGATTTGACATATTTTCTCTCTACAAAAAAGTGACGGAACTTGGGGGTGTTATTTTCCCTGCGCATATTGACAAATCTTCCTTCAGCATTTTGTCAAACCTTGGTGCAATTCCGAGAGAACTGAAATTTCGTGCTGTGGAGATTAAAAACGCTCAAAAATGCACCGAATATGCCCTTGACTATAAGGTGATTCATTCGTCCGATGCACACTATTTGTGGGATATTTCGGAAAGGGAAAACTATATTTCCGCAGATGGAAAATCCATCTCTGATGTTTTGTACAAATTGCAACAAAAATCTACAATATAATTGTGCATATAAACGAATTTTTGATTTAATTGTTAAATTTATAGCAATCTTTTGAAAAGTATGTTATAATGCTAAAGTTGAATTAGTTTTATAATTTAATATTAATTATATTATTACTACAAGGAGGTCTTTTAAGATGGCTGAAATCAAAGCTCCGGCTTTTAAGGACACAGCTGAGCAGAGTGCAAAACTTCAGGAAGTTATTGCAAAATACAAAGGTACAGAAGGTGCTCTTATCCCTGTACTTCACGAAGCTCAGAGCATTTACGGATATCTTCCGTATGAAGTTCAGAAAGCAATTTCTGAAGGTCTCGATGTTCCTATGGCCGAAATCTACGGTGTAGTTTCTTTCTACACACAGTTCTCAATTTATCCCAAGGGTACCTACAATGTGGCTGTATGTCTCGGTACTGCATGTTACGTTAAGGGCTCCGGCGACATTATTGACAAAATCAAAGAAAAACTCGGTATCGAAGTTGGTCAGTGCACAGACGACGGCAGATTCTCTCTCGAAGCTACACGTTGTATCGGTGCTTGCGGTCTCGCTCCCGTACTCACAGTTAATGACGATGTATACGGCAGACTCACAGTTGACGATGTTGACGATATCCTCAGTAAATATATGGACTAATCGGAGTTTGTAATCATGGTAGAAATTTCACTGCATATTCTTGACATTGCCCAGAATTCAATCAAGGCAAATGCCTCACTTATTGAAATCACCGTAGTGGAAAACATTGCCAAAAACATTCTTTCCGTCACGGTTACGGATAACGGATGCGGCATGGCACCCGATTTTTTGAAGGATGTTACAAATCCTTTCAGAACTTCGCGCACAACCCGTAAGGTTGGTCTTGGCATTTCGATGTTTAAAAGTGCCGCAGAGCTTACCGGCGGAAGCTTTGACATAACGTCTGTGCAGGGGGAGGGTACAAGTCTCACTGCCGTGTTTGTTCACGACAGCATCGACCGTCAGCCTCTCGGTGATATGGCTTTGACAATTTCTGCAATCATTAATTCCAATCCCGAAATTGAATATGTGTATAAGCATGTGTTCAATGACAACGAATTTGTTTTTGACACCCGTGAAATCAAAAAGGTTCTCGGGGAAGAAATCAGTCTTTCGGAGTTTGAAGTGCTCCGCTGGATTGAACAGTATATTGAAAATGAAACTGAAAATTTGTACGGAGGTGCATAGAATATGAAAAGTTTAGCAGAACTCGAACAGCTCAGAAACAAAACTCTTGCAAGAGTTAATTTGAGAAAAGAAGATGACAGCAACATCAGAGTTGTTGTTGGTATGGCTACCTGCGGTATCGCTGCCGGTGCAAGACCCGTTATGAAAGCTCTTATGGACGAAATCGAAAAAAGAAACATCTCAAACTGTTTTGTTACTCAGACAGGATGCATTGGTGTATGCCGTCTTGAACCTATTGTAGAGGTTTATATTCCCGGTTCCGAAAAAATCACATATGTAAAAATGGATGCTGAAAAAGCTGTGAAAATTGTTAACGAAACAATCGTAAACGGTAAAGTTATCAACGAATATACAATCGGCGCAGCTGAAAATAACTAAGGAGGTTTCTTCTGATGGAATTAGCAAGAGGACACGTGCTTGTCTGCGGAGGTACAGGATGTACTTCTTCAGGAAGCGCTAAAATTATTGAAGAATTTGAAAACTGCCTTAAGGATAAAGGACTGGAAAATGAAATCAAAGTTGTACAGACAGGTTGCTTTGGTCTTTGTGCTCTCGGTCCCATCGTTATTGTTTATCCCGAAGGTGCGTTCTATAGCATGGTAAAACCCGAAGATGTATCTGAAATTGTTGAAGAACATCTTCTCAAAGGTCGTATCGTTAAAAGATTGCTTTATCAGGAAACAGTTGTTGACGAAGATAATGTTAAATCTCTTAACGAAGTTGATTTCTACAAAAAACAGCAGAGAATTGCTCTCGTAAACTGTGGTGTTATCAACCCCGAAAGCATTGACGAATACATCGCATTCGGCGGCTATACAGCTCTCGGTAAAGTTCTTACCGAAATGAAACCTCAGGAAGTTATTGACGAAATCAAAGAATCCGGTCTTCGCGGAAGAGGCGGCGGCGGATTCCCCACAGGTCTCAAATGGCAGTTTACTGCTAACTCTCAGGGCGACAAAAAATATGTTGCATGTAATGCCGACGAAGGTGACCCCGGTGCATTCATGGACAGATCAATCCTCGAAGGTGACCCCCACAGCCTCATCGAAGCTATGGCAATTGCAGCTTATGCTGTAGGTGCCGATCAGGGTTATGTTTATATCAGAGCAGAATACCCCATCGCAGTTAACCGTCTCAGAATTGCCATCGATCAGGCTAAAGAATACGGACTCCTCGGCGAAAACATTTTTGAATCAGGTTTCAATTTTGACCTTGATATCAGACTTGGTGCCGGAGCATTTGTATGCGGTGAAGAAACAGCCCTTATGACTTCAATCGAAGGTCACAGAGGTGAACCCCGTCCCAGACCTCCTTTCCCTGCAGTTAAAGGTCTTTTTGGCAAACCAACACTTCTCAACAACGTTGAAACCTATGCAAACATTACCGCTATCATCAACAACGGTGCTGAATGGTTCAAACAGATTGGTACCGAAAAGAGCAAAGGTACAAAAGTATTTGCTGTCGGCGGTAAAATTAAAAATACAGGTCTTGTTGAAATTCCCATGGGTACAACCCTTCGCGAAATCGTATATGAAATCGGCGGCGGTATCCCCAATGGTAAAAAGTTCAAAGCTGCTCAGACAGGCGGACCTTCCGGCGGATGTATCCCTGCAGACCTTATCGATACTCCCATTGACTACGATTCACTTATTTCAATCGGTTCAATGATGGGTTCCGGCGGTCTCATCGTTATGGACGAAGACACATGTATGGTTGACATTGCTAAATTCTTCCTCGAATTTACAGTTGATGAATCCTGCGGTAAATGTGCTCCTTGCCGTATCGGTACAAAGAGACTTCTCGAAATCCTCGAAAAGATTACAAGCGGTAAAGGTACTCTCGAAGATATCGACAAACTCGAAGAACTTTGCTACAGCATCAAAAATGCTGCACTTTGCGGTCTTGGTCAGACTGCTCCTAACCCAATTCTTTCAACACTTCGTTACTTCAGAGACGAATACATTGCACACGTTGTAGACAAGAAATGTCCTGCAGGCGTATGTAAGGCTCTTCTTTCCTATGTTATCGATCCCGATAAATGTAAAGGATGCAGCCTCTGTGCTAAAAAATGTCCTGTTGGAGCAATTGAAGGTGTTGTTAAGAATCCGTTCACAATCGATACAAACAAATGTATTAAGTGCGGTGTTTGTATGGAATCTTGTAAGTTTGGCGCAATCAGTAAGAAATAAGGAGAGAAATTACAATGGAAATGATTAATATTAAAATTAATGATAAAGACTACAGTGTTCCTGCTTCTTATACCATACTCGACGCAGCCAGAGAAGCCGGAATCAAAATCCCCACACTTTGCTACCTCAAGGATGTAAATCAGATTGGTGCCTGCAGAATGTGTCTTGTTGAAATTAAAGGTGCAAGAGCACTTCAGGCAGCTTGTGTATATCCTGTCAGCGAAGGTCTTGAAATCTACACTAACAGTGCAAAGGTCAGAGAAGCAAGAAGAGATACTCTTGAACTCATCCTTTCAAATCACGATAAAAAATGTCTCACCTGTATCAGAAACAGAAACTGTGAACTTCAGGCTCTTGCTGATGAGCTTGGTGTTGACGGTCTCAGATTCGAAGGTGAAAACATTCCCTATGAAATTGACAACACATCCACATCACTTGTAAGAGACAACAACAAATGTATACTCTGCAGAAGATGTGTTGCTGCATGTAACAATCAGGCAATCTCTGTTATCACTTGTGCAGACAGAGGTTTTGCAACTCACGTTACACCCACCTATGAAAAAGAAATCAAAGATGTTGGTTGTATCTTCTGTGGTCAGTGTATCGTATCTTGCCCTGTTGGTGCTCTTTCCGAAAAGAACGAAGTACCTGCAGTTATGAAGGCTATTGACAATCCCGAAAAACACGTTGTTGTTCAGACAGCTCCCGCTGTAAGAGCAGCACTCGGCGAAGAATTCGGTCTTCCCATCGGAACACCTGTTACCGGTAAAATGGTTGCAGCTCTTCGTCGTCTCGGCTTTGACAAAGTGTTCGACACCGATACCGGTGCTGACCTTACAATCATGGAAGAAGGAACAGAATTCCTCCAGAGATTCACATCCGGAGAAAATCTCCCCATCATCACTTCCTGCTCACCCGGTTGGGTTAAATTCTGTGAACATTACTATCCCGAATTCATCGGTAACCTTTCAACATGTAAGTCACCTATGGAAATGTTCGGTGCAGTAATCAAATCATATTATGCAGAAAAGAACAACATCAACAAAGATGACATCTTCTCGGTAGCTATTATGCCCTGTACTTCCAAAAAGTATGAAGCAAGCAGAGAAGAACACTCCACCAGCGGTGGCCGTGACATCGATGTTTCTCTTACAACAAGAGAGCTTGCAAGAATGATTAAGCAGGCAGGTATTGACTTTAATTCACTTCCCGATGAAGAATTTGATTCTCCCTTCGGCGAAGCTACAGGTGCCGGCGTAATCTTCGGTACAACCGGCGGTGTTATGGAAGCTGCAATCAGAACCGTATATGAAATCCTCGAAAAGAAACCTCTTGAAAACCTCAATGTTGAACCTGTTCGTGGTCTCGACGGTGTTAAAGAAGCAACTCTCACAATTGCAGGCAAAGAAGTTAAAATTGCTGTTGTTCACGGTACTGCAAATGCAAGAATTATCCTTGACAAAATCAAAGCAGGCGAACACTATGACTTCGTTGAAGTTATGGCATGTCCGGGCGGATGTATCAATGGCGGCGGTCAGCCTATTGTTGATGCCAACACAAGAGCAACCACAGACTTCAAAGCTCTCAGAGCATCTGCACTCTACAGTGAAGACGAAAAAGCTACCATCAGAAAATCTCATGAAAACCCTGTTATCAAACAGCTTTATGATGATTTCCTCGGTGAACCTTGCGGACACAAATCCCACGAGCTTCTTCACACTCACTATACAGATAAATCTGCAAATAAATAATTTTCAAAACCCCACAGAATTTTTTCTGTGGGGTTTCTGCTTTATAACTGTTGATTTTTTAAAATAAATGTGATAGAATGTATCTTGGTAGTTTTTGTATATAATTTGAATTTAGCAACCGAGTTTTATGGCTGTTACTAAAGCTGTTGCAAGGAGAATAATATGATTAATACTGCAACCGATTATAAAAAAATATTAAATACTATTCTGGATTTTGGTGAATTGATGGTTTCTGTCGGAGCAGAAATCAACCGTGTTGAAGATACGCTAACCAGACTCGGATTGTCATACGGTGCAAAAAGAATGAATGTATTTGCTGTAACTAATAATATAATTGTAACACTAATTGTTGAAAACGGCACAATATACACTCAGTCGAGAAGATTTCAGTCTAATGCAGGCACCGATTTTACAAAGCTTGAAAAGTTAAACAGTCTGAGCCGAAAAAAATGTGGCGGTATTATTTCTCATGATGAATTTGAGCTTGAGATTTCTCAAATCAAATCAGAAAAATCTAATAAACTTAAAATATGTCTCGGTAGCATGCTGGCGGGTGGGGCATTCACACTCTTTTTCGGCGGTACCGTTTGTGATGCCGCAGCGGCTGTTGTTTTTGCGGTTGCAATCTATTTTTTGCAAGCCTATTTTCGAGCTTTTTGCCCGAATAATATAATTTTTAATCTGATATCGTCTTTCATTGTGGGAATAGGCATCTGTGCTGTATCACAGCTTGCGTCACTGAACGCAGACAAGGTGATAATAGGTGATATCATGCTTCTTATTCCCGGAATTGCCTTCACCAATTCTATGAGAGATTTATTAAGCGGTGACACGGTAACGGGTATAATGCGATTGGTAGAAACCGTTATCTGGGCGGCTGCCCTTGCCATAGGATTTGTTTTGGCGATTCTTGCAATGGGGGTGTAATCATGAGTCAGGATGTTATTCAGGTTATTTCTGCTTTTGCCGGTGCCGCGGGTTTTGCACTGGTATTCAATATTCGAATTAAACATTTGCTTTTGGCATCTGTAGGAGGTTTACTCAGCTGTGTAATTTATCTGTTGGTACAGACCTCGGTTGAGAATTATTTTATTTCATGTTTTGTTTCATCGGCTTTTTGTGCAATATATGCCGAGGTTATGGCACGAATCTATAAAACTCCTGCAACCGTATTTTTTATACCTGCCGTTGTTGCCCTTATTCCCGGAGGTTCTCTTTATTATACAATGAGCTATCTTATTCAGGGTAATTCCGAACTTTTTAGTCAATACGGAAGAACAACCGGTCTCTATGCCTTGGGAATAGCTTGCGGAATCAGCCTTGCGTGGGCACTGTGGTATATGATTCAAAAAATGATTACGGATATTGCAAAAAAAATAAAAGAAAAGTGAATTTAAAAATTGTTATGAAAAAGTATATATATTTAACATTAACTATTGCTTGGATGGCTGTAATCTATATGTTTTCAGCACAAACCTCGGATGTTTCCGGTGCAGAGAGTGTTTTTATAACCGAGAAGATTCTGAGATTATTTATTGATAATCCTTCCGAGATGCTTCTCGATGTGACTGAAACAGTATTCAGAAAATTGTGCCATTTTGGTGAATATGGTGTTTTGGCAGCTTTTTGGTATATAACGCTCAAATCATTTGGGTTAAGTTCAAAAAAACTTTGGTTAACTGTTTGCATATGCGCATTCTACAGCATTACAGACGAAGTTCATCAGTTTTTTGTTCCGGGAAGAGCGTGCCGAGTTTATGATATTGTTATCGATACTTTGGGGTCAACAGTAGGATATTTCTTGTGTCGGTTTATCGATAAAATAAGAATGAAAAAATTTACAAACCGCTAAACAAAGTATATTTTTTACTTTATCACCAATACTTAATTATGGTGATAAAATTTGTCCAGATTAATAATAAATTCAAGTAAACCAATTGATGGTGAAGTTTCGGTTTCAGGGTCAAAAAACTCTGCATTACCGATTCTTTCTGCCTGTCTTTTGACAGAAGGAAATGTTATTCTTTCCAATGTTCCTGATTTGAGTGATATTGATGCAATGATACAAATATTATCAAGTCTCGGATGCAAAATTACATTTGAAAATTCAACTGTCTCTGCAAACACAAAGAATATAAAAAATATCTGTCTTCCGTACGATTTGACAGGACGCATAAGAGCATCCTTTCTCGTTGCAGGTCCGCTTCTTGCCCGGTTTGGACATGCGTCTGTTTCTCTTCCCGGAGGTTGTACAATTGGCACAAGACCTGTCGATCTACATCTCAAAGGTTTTAAGTCTCTTGGTGCTAAATACACTATCAGTGACGGGAAAATTGATATTGAATGCAAATCGTTAAAAGGTGCAAGAATATATCTTGACTTCCCGTCGGTTGGTGCAACTCAAAATATAATGATGGCAGCTTCTCTCGCCGAAGGTGAGACAATAATTGAAAACTGCGCGTCTGAACCTGAAATATCAGATCTCGCTGATTTCATAAATAAATGCGGTGGAAGAATAACAGGTGCAGGAAGTGATAAGATAATAATAAATGGAGTCAAATCACTTAGCGGATGTTCGCACACAGTCATTCCTGACAGGATAGAAGCAGGAACATTCATGATTGCGGCAGTAGCATCCGGAGGTAAGATTCGTGTAAAAAATATAAATCCGGCACATCTTACTTCAGTTTCTTCCAAACTGACGGAAATAGGTGCACAAATCGCGGAGTTTGGCGATGAACTTTCGATTTTTTCGCCAAAAATCAAAAAAAGTACAGATATTAAAACAATGCCTTATCCCGGATTCCCGACAGATATGCAATCTCAATTTGCTTCGCTTCTTTGCTTGGTGGGTGGCACATCTGTAATTACTGAAACTATTTTTGAAAACAGATTCATGTATGTACCCGAACTTGTAAGAATGAATGCGAAAATCAAAGTTGATGGCAGATGCGCAGTGATTAACGGCAACAGTGATCTAGTTGGAGCTGAAGTAAATGCTACAGACCTTCGTTCCGGTGCAGCTCTTGCAATTGCAGGAATATGTGCTAAAGGTAAAACAATAATTAATAATGCGGAATTTTTAAATCGCGGATACTCTGATTTTTGTAAAAAAATGAGTATGCTCGGTGTTGATATATATCAGGAATAACAATTTTTTACACAAGCCAAAGTCAGGAGTGGTATCTTTGACAGATAATATTAATTACAATCATATAGTGGATTATCTTAATATAACGTTACCCGATACATCGGGGCTTCTTCGCGAAATGGAGCTTTATGCACAAGAAAACACTGTTCCTATTATACAAAAAGAGGTCCGATGTTTTCTTGGTACACTTCTACGAATCCTAAAACCTGTGTCAATTGCCGAACTTGGTACTGCAATCGGATATTCTTCATTGTTTTTTTCAGATTATCTTCCTGACAATGGTAAAATTGTCACGTTTGAGCGCGAAGAAGATTATTATCAAATTGCTTTGCAAAACATAAAAAAAGCCGGAAAAGAAAACATGATTAAAATTATGTTTGGTGATGCATTCGATAATGTGAAAAAGCTTGATGAAAAGTTTGATGTTATTTTCATGGATGCAAACAAATCCATGTACCGTTATTACTTTGACACACTTTTCCCACTTCTTAACATCGGTGGTGTAATAATATGTGATAACATTCTGTATAAGGGCATGGTTTCAAATGATGAACTTTGTCCTCGTAAACAAAATACAATAATTACAAATTTGAGAGAGTTTCTTGATTTTATCTCACATCATCCAAAGCTCGAAACTTCAATAATTCCAATCGGTGACGGAGTGTCGATTTCTGTTAAGCTGTCCGATTGAAAGGAGAATACCAATGAACAATAAACCCGAACTGCTTGCTCCGGCAGGCAGTCTTACAAAATTAAAATATGCAATTGAATACGGCGCCGATGCCGTATACATAGGCGGTGAAGCATTTTCCCTTCGCGTTGCTGCAAAGAATTTCAGCATCGAAGAAATTCGTGAGGGTATTGAGTTTGCTCATGCAAGAGGGAAAAAGGTTTATATCACTGCAAACATTATTCCTCACAATGAAGATTTGGTTGAATTCCCGGATTTTGTGCGTGAAGTTGACTCCCTTGGTGCCGATGCAATAATAGTCTCGGATTTGGGAACTTTTTCCATTGTAAGAGAGGTTGCTCCAAATCTCGATATTCACATCAGCACTCAAGCTAACAACACAAATTATATGAGTGCAAAAACCTGGTATAAAATGGGCGCAAAAAGAGTTGTTGTTGCACGTGATTTATCCCTTAAAGAGGTAGGGGAGATAAGAGAGCACATAGCTCCCGATGAAGAGCTTGAATGCTTTGTTCACGGGGCAATGTGTGTTTCTTACAGCGGTCGATGTCTCATCAGCAATTTTCTCACTCACCGTGATGCCAACAAAGGAGCTTGTTCCCATCCTTGTCGTTGGAAGTATTATCTCATGGAAGAAAAACGTCCCGGTGAATATATGCCCGTGTTTGAGAATGAAAGAGGAACATTTCTGTACAATTCAAAAGACTTGTGCATGATAGAACATATTCCTGAGCTTATTAAAAACGGTGTAAACAGTTTCAAAATTGAGGGCAGAGTAAAAAATGAGCTCTATGTTGCAACCGTTGTCGGGGCATACAGACGTGCCATTGATGCATATTATGAGAATCCAGATGATTTTAAAGTAGACTCCGATATTCTTGAAGAACTCGAAAAGGTAAGCCACCGTGAATATACCACCGGATTTTATTTTGGGAAACCCGACGAAAACAATCAGCTATATACCAGCAATACTTACATTCAGGATTACACGATAGCCGGGGTAATAACCGATTATGATCCTATAACAAAAATCGCTACTGTTGAGCAAAAAAATCGTTTCTTCAAAGGTGATAACCTCGAAATAATATCACCGTACAGACCATCATTTTCGTTCTGCTCAAATTATATGAGAGATGAGAATGGTACCGATATTGATGTTGCACCTCATCCTCAGATGATTGTCAAACTCAGAATTGAAGGTGATGTTGTACCATACAGTATTATCAGAATGAAGAATAAATCTTAAAATTGTTGAATAATATCTCACTTGATGCATATAATAGTTATGTAATCAAAAAACATAAATTGTAGCTGTTTTATGTTTGGATTAAGTTATAATTCTTTGATTATTAATTTGAATTAATACAGGAAATATATTTTGAGATAAATATATAAATTAATTTGAATTTATATTCAATGTATAAGACTTAACAAGTTTGATTACAGTTATCTTATTGTTAACACCGGATTAATAATTAAGATGTTAAGACAAAAAAGCGATGTGATCAATTGTGAGAGCATTGCTTTTTTGTTTTTAAGATAATTTACATTTTTTTCATAAAATATTCATTATCAGTTTATTTTTATAATTTATTATGTTATAATATATACAACAAAAATATTAGACAGGAGTAATTAAAATGGCAAAAAAACAATTTAAAACCGAATCAAAAAAACTTCTTGATATGATGATTAATTCAATCTATACTCACAAAGAAATTTTTCTTCGTGAGCTCATTTCAAATGCCAGTGATGCAATAGATAAACTTTATTTCCGTTCGCTTACAGATGATAGTGTAAATGTTAAATCTGATGAATATGAAATTCGTATTTCTATAGATAAGCAAGCGAGAACGCTTACCTTGACCGATAATGGTATTGGTATGACAAAAGAAGAGCTTGAAAATAATCTTGGTACCATTGCCAAGAGCGGTTCTTATGATTTTAAAAATAATTCTGACAATCAAGATATTGAAAATATTGATATAATCGGTCAGTTTGGAGTAGGTTTTTATTCTGCATTTATGGTTAGTGATAAGATTGTTGTTGAAAGCCGGGTTCATGGCAATAATGAAAGTTTTTGCTGGACATCTACAGGCGCAGATGGATATACAATCACAGAATGCAACAAAGATACATATGGCACAAAAATTATCCTTCACATTAAAGAAGATACCGATGATGAAAAATTTGAAATATATCTTGAAGAATACAAAATCAGAGAGCTTATAAAAAAATACAGTGACTATATTCGCTATCCGATTAAAATGCTTGTTTCCAAACAAGAACTGAAAGAAGGTTCCGAAAACGAATACGAGACAATTACAGCCGATGAGATATTAAACAGCATGATTCCTCTTTGGAAGAAAAATCCTTCCGAGGTAACAGATGACGATTACGCAAACTTTTATAGAGAAAAGTTTTATGATTTTCAAGCTCCAATTAAAACAATTCGTCAAAAGGCCGAAGGTACTACTGAGTATACCGCACTGTTGTTTATTCCTTCACATGCTCCTTTTGATTACTATAGCCGTGATTACGAAAAAGGACTTCAATTGTATTCAAGCGGTGTTATGATTATGGACAAGTGCAAGGATTTATTGCCTGATTATTTTAGCTTTGTTAAAGGACTTGTAGACAGTTCGGATTTATCGCTTAACATCTCACGTGAAATGCTTCAACATGATCGCCAATTAAAAGCTATTGCAAAAGCGCTTGAAAAAAAGATTTCCGGCGAACTTGAAAAAATGCTTAAAAACGACAGAGATAAATACGAAGAGTTTTATAAAGCTTTTGGTGCTCAGCTTAAATGGGGCATTTATAATGATTATGGCATGCATAAGGATGTGCTCCAGAATCTTCTTATGTTCAAATCATCCAAGGATAAGAAACTAATAACATTAAAAGAATATGTTGAACGCATGAGTGATGAACAGAATAAAATCTATTATGCTTCAGGCGATACTGTTGATAAAATTGAACTGTTACCTCAAGTAGAATCTGTAATCGAACGTGGGTATGAAGTGTTGTATCTTACAGAAGATGTTGATGAATTTGCACTTCAAATGCTAAGAAATTATAATGAAAAAGAGTTTCTTAATGTCTGCACAGATAGTCTTGACCTTGATTCTGATGAAGAGAAAGAAACATTAAATGAAGAAAACAAGAAAAACGAAGAATTATTTTCATATATTAAAGATTGTATAGGCGATGGAGTTACAAAAGTTCGTTTTACCAATAAGCTTCAAAAACACCCTGTTTGTCTTACAACTGAAGGGGCGGTTTCTATGGGGATGGAAAAAGTTCTTAATAAAATGCCGGGTGCTGAAGATAATAAAGTAAAAGCGGAAATTGTTCTTGAGATTAATATTAATCATCCCCTTGCAAAACGATTAACAGATTTATATGAAAATGACAAAGAAAAATTAAGTGATTACAGCATAATTTTATATGCTCAAGCAAGATTGATCAGCGGTCTATCGATTGATAATCCCGCTGAAATAAGCGACCTTGTTTGTAATATGATGCTATGATTTCAAAAATAACCCTGTTTAATTAACAGGGTTATTTTTTGTATATAAAAATCCGAAGCCTTCACCAATTGGTTAAGGTTCGGATTTCTACTGTTTAGTGCGGATGAAGGGACTTGAACCCCCACGATAAAATCACTAGATCCTAAGTCTAGCGCGTCTGCCAATTCCGCCACATCCGCATAAAATAATCATTAAGACTTTATGTATTATAACACATTAGTATAAGACTGTCAATAATTTTATTTCACTAAAATATTTCTATGTTATGTCACATGTTTGGAATAATTGACTTAATTATTCTTAATAATAATCAAGAGGTGAAACAAATGTGTACAGCAATCCATTTAAATTCAAAGCATCATTTTTTCGGCAGAAATTTTGATGTAGAAAGGACATATGGTGAAAATGTTATTATAATTCCTGCTGATTATCCTGTCAATCTAAAATATAATAATACTTCCAAAACTAAATCAACAATATTGGGAATTGGAGTTGTCTCTCAAGGATATCCACTTATGTTTGATGCAATAAATGAGCATGGTCTCGGAGTATGCGCGCTTCGTTACCCCGATGCAAATTACAACAAAAATATTGAAAACAAGCATAATATTCCTTCTTATGAGTTCATATTGTATCTGTTATATAATTGTTCATCGTGTAGCACTGCAATCAATTTGCTGCAAAACATAAATATTACTTCGGAAGAATTTTCGAATGAATTTAAACCGGAACCTCTTCATTGGATGATATGTGACAGTGAATCTTCATTTGTATTGGAATGTGATGAAAAAGGAATAAGAATATACGAAAACAAAATTGGGGTTTTGACAAATGGTCCTGATTTTAAAACTCAAATGTTTAATCTTAATAATTACAAAAATCTTACAACCGATAATGGTAAAACTACATTTTCCGAAATAATTGATTTTAATGAATATAGCCGTGGAATGGGGGCTATCGGTCTTCCGGGAGATTTATCTTCTATGTCACGTTTTGTTAAGGCTGCTTTTACAAAATTAAATAGTACTAATGATTATATTAATCCCAAACAATGTGTAGGGCAATTCTTTCACATTTTAAACTCTGTATGTCAACAGGAGGGGTGTGTTCAAACAGAAAATAATATGTTTGATAAAACACTGTATACATCCTGCTACGATCTTGATAATTTTAATTTATATTACACAACATACACAAATCACAGAATCATAAAAATTAATCCTTTAAAGCTTAACTATAATAAAAATGAGATTGTAAAATTACCTCTAATATACGATGAAGATATTTTAGAATATATTTAAGTGTAAAAAAAGCACTATGACATAGTCATAGTGCTTTTTAAGGAGAGGAAGGGATTCGAACCCTCGAAACGGTTATAGCCGTTTACAGCATTTCCAATGCTGCGCCTTCAACCAGCTCAGCCACCTCTCCAAACGACTTTTCAATTATATCAGTAATAATATGATTTGTCAAGACTTTTTTTTAATTTTTTTTATTTTCTTTGATACTTACTGATTTAAAGATTGAAAATAATTTTATATTATGTTATAATGACTGTATACTATATTTTGTTTTGCAAAATTTATAAAAGTCTGATGTTAATCACATAAATGAAGGTGAGAGATAAAAATGAAGAAAATAGTGTTGTTTACAAGTATGTTTTTGTTTCTTTGCATAGGTTTTAGTTGTTTTCAGGTGTCAGCAAACGAGCCTGTTGAGTTGGAAACTGAGCTTGAAAGTCGCGCATGGGGTAAAGAATGGCTTACCTACGAGAAATCAACCGAACGATTTCCGGATGCACCCACATACGACTATATATACGAAAATGACAATAGCTCCTATACCATTTTACAATATGAATGGAGCAACATTGGCCGTAGGGGCAAGGTTATGATTGTGACATATGACAAACATACTAACGAGATTATCTCAAGCAAATCTATAGTTTGTGAGCTTCCGTTGTTCGGAGGTTTTTATGCAGGTGATCAATATAATTATATTGTATATGGTGACGTGAATCCAAAGGGAGATGCGGACGTTGAGGAAATACGAGTTGTAAAATACGATAAAAGCTTTAACAAAATCAGCCATTTTTCTTTGTCAAACTATGGAATAAATGAACCCTTCCATTCCGGCTATGTCAGGATGGCGGAAATTGGCAATCAACTATTGATTCATACATCAAAAACAGCAAATATCCGTGCTGCGATGTCTGGTCATCAAATGCAGTTGAGTATTTTGTTGGATACTGATACAATGACTATGATTAACACATGGAAATCTCAATATAATCATGTGTCACATTCTTTTAACCAATTTGTTCTGGCAGATGAGGATAAATTTGTAATGCTGGATCACGGAGATGGCTATCCAAGAAGCGTGTGCTTGCAGATATTTGAGGAAAATATAAATGTGGATTTGTTCAATATGCCGGGCGATATAGGTGCCAATTGTACAGGTATTCTCGTTGGTGGCTTCGAACAGAGCAAAAACAACTATTTAGCTACTATCAATACCATTGAACACAACAAGGTTTCGGAATATACAAGTTATGAAATGATTGGTCTGGACAAGGATGAGCGGGATGTAATCATACTGGTGCAGAACAAAAACCTCAGGGATAAAACAAAGCATATTAAATTAACGGATTATATCAATCATAATAAATCGGCAAGCGTTCCGTATCTTGTAAAAATTTCGGATGATAAATTTGCGGTTTTGTGGCACGAGTTTGAATTTGACGGCGATAAGGTGAATGAAGAATGTGTGTTAAAGGGCACCACCATAGATGGCGAAGGAAATCAACTGATGGGCATTAAAACTTTTGACGGTCTACTGCTCAATGACGACTGTCAGCCTGCCATAATAGATGGTAAACTCACTTGGTTTGTGGATTATAAACGAATTGAAAACGGAGTTGAACATTATAAAGAACTTTACACTATAGATGTTAAGGATTTGGCCATTGGTGTTGAATTGGACGGAGAAAGAATCACATTTGATCAAGACCCGATTCTCACAAACGGCAGAACGTTAGTACCTCTTCGTGCTATTTTTGAAAAACTTGGCGCACAAGTACAATGGGATGCTGAAACTCAAACCGTTAAAGCAACCAAAGGGGATACAACCATCACACTTACCATCAATGATGTGACAGCATACAAAAATGATGAGTCAATTACTTTGGATGTGCCCGGTAAAATTGTAAATGGCAGAACCTTGGTGCCTTTAAGATTTGTTTCCGATTGTTTTGATACGGATGTGCAATGGAACGCAGAGTATCAAAAGGTTATTCTCACGACCAAATAATAAAGGGATGAAAAAAGAAACACCCGATCAGTCAACTTTGCTAACAGCTCCTTTACGCAAGGGATCCTTTGGAAAGTGGCATCTATTTTGTTCACTGATTCTATAATAAAACAAATCAATTTAGGAAGTGATACCTATGTATAAAACAGAGCTTCATTGTCATACTGCAGAAGTCAGTCAGTGTTCAAGTGTTTCCACTGCAGATGCAGTGGAATTATATATTAATAAAAATTATTCATCACTCGTTATTACAAATCATTATTCTCAGTATACATCCGGTTTTTCTAAAGCAACTTCATGGAATGAGAGAAACGATATATTTTTAAGTGCATATAAATTAGCCAAAGAAGCTGCAAAGGGCAGAATTAATATTTTACTTGGAATGGAATATCGTAATTTATACACCAATAATGATTATCTTGTTTATGGTATGACTGAAGATTTTGTGCGAAAATACAGTTATAGTGATGAGCACAATTTTTTGAACATGCATCTTAAGGAGTTCGCAGAGCTTGCACATATGCATAACATGCTTATATTTCACGCTCACCCATTCAGGGACGGAATGACTGTTGTTAATCCTTCTAATATTGATGGGATAGAAATATTGAATGGACACTCTCGACACGATTCACGTAATGATATTGCAAAATTATGGGCAAATAAATTCAAACTATTAAAATGCGGCGGTTCCGATTTTCACGAGCGAGGTGACGAAGGTGCTGTTGCTCTTTATACTCGTAATGTTATCAAGGACAATGCAACACTATTGAATACTCTTTCTAAAAAAGTGATTATCAAGTATTCGGAGGAACATCAATGATATATTCATATCTTGGTCTTTCAAAACCGGCAAGTTTTGTTAACTTATACATACGTGATATCTTAGAAGATTATATTAAGCTGAATGGTTATGAAGAGATTCCGCTTCAACCCGGGGGTGTTTTCACAACAAACCCTGCAGATAGTATACAATTTGCAGCTGCAAACGATATGTGTGTATTTCTTAATGCTGATGATTTATTTGCCAAATCTGATATAATAATGGTTTTTCTTCCTGAATCAGCTCTTAAAAATCTCTCTAAAACCCTTAAGGGACATGGCATACGAAATAAGATTTTAATACATTTCAACCCCGGATTTAACGCAGATGTTCTTGATTTTGGTTTTGAAAACACATATATATCGTCATATTTTCTCATACACGAGAAAGGCTTCCAAAGAATGTTTATTCAGGGATATGGAGATTTGTACAATGATTTTTTAACAATGTGTCGAATTATATGTATTCCTTTTGTTGAGTTAAATTCCATAGACAAAATGTTATTGACGACAGCTGCGGGTTTATCAGATGTATTATCTGAAACTATTAATGATGCTGTTGAAAAACTTATAAGAATATCTCTTTATCACAATTCTGAAATTACTGAGTCTGTTATTGATATGCTGAAGATTAAAACTGCTGATTTGAATTCATATAATCCGGTTAAACGCAGAAATCTTTCTTTTATTGATAATCAAATAGAAACATTGGATGATGCAGGGATTGACTCTCTATCACTATTAATTGGTTTTATGTATATAACCGAATGTAACAAATCATCATCCAAACATCATATTACAGATAAGATTATGGAGTTAGGAAGAAAACTATTAAAAAAGAATTAATTCTTTATCTGATAAAATTATAATATTTATTGGAGGAAAAATGAAGCTCATTATAGCCGAAAAACCGAGTCTTGCCAGAAATATTTGTCAGGCATTAGGGACTTTTTCAAAAAAAGGAAATTATTTTATAAATGAAAACTACATAGTGACTTGGGTGTTTGGTCATCTTTTTTCTCTTGCCGACATTGAGTTTTATAACCCGAATCCCGATGGAAGATGGACACTGAAAAACTTACCATGCTTCCCTGATAAATTTCATTTTGAACTTCGTCACGACAAAGACGGAAATGTCGACTCAGGCGTAAAAACTCAGTTTGAAACAATTAAGTCTTTGTGTCTTCGCGAAGATGTCGATACAATTGTCAATGCAGGTGACTCCGACCGCGAAGGTGAGATTATAGTGAGAACTTGCATAGAAAAAACAGGTGTAACAAACAAAAGAATTACAAGATTATGGTTGCCCGACCAAACAGCCGAAACAGTTCGAACCGCATTGGATGATATGAAAGATGATTCGGAATATGACAATCTTGCATCTGAAGGATATGCTCGAACATACATTGATTGGCTCTTCGGGGTAAACCTTACACGCTATGCAACACTTAAAACCGGTAATTTTTTACGAGTAGGAAGAGTCATTGTTCCTATTGTAAAGGCTATATATGATCGTGATATGCAAATTCGAAATTTTGTACCTGATATTTATTATTCCATTATTTCCAAAACCGAAATAGATTCACGCCAGATTGAGCTTGCAAGCAAACTGAAATTTGATAAAAATGAATTGAATAAAGCTAAGGAAATGTGTAGCAAATATAATGCAGAAAAAGCTATTGTCACTTCAAAAAAACGAAAAAAAGATATTGTTTCTGCAGGCAAACTTTATTCACTTTCAAAACTCCAGAATATACTCGGAAAAAAATATAAAATGTCCATGGATAAGAGCCTGGCAATAGTTCAGAATCTTTATGAAAAAGGTTATGTTACATATCCGCGTACCAATTCCGAATATCTAGCTACTGCTGAAAAGGATAAAATCAAAGGCATAATATCTGCGATTTCATCACTTGGATATTCTGTAAAATTCAAAGATGGGAAAAATATATTTGATGATTCTAAAATAGAGTCTCATTCAGCTCTGACTCCAACACACAAAATTCCTCAGAAAAACGCTCTTTCAGATGATGAATTTATTGTTTACAGCACGATACTGCGTAGGTTTGCAGCTGTATTTTGCGCAGAGGATTGCATAGCGGATAAAACAGAAATTGAAATAAGTGTTGGTGAATACGAAAGCTTTAATCTCAAAGGAACAGTTATTCTCGAAAAGGGATGGACAAAGTATGATGATTACACCAAAAAGGATAAACTTTTGCCCGCTCTTGAAAAAGGCGATACATTTGACGTGAATTTTGTTCCCTGTGAAAAAGAAACTTCACCTCCGAAACATTATACAATTGAAACATTAAATAATTATCTCAAAAATCCGTTTAGAGATGAAAAGAAAAATATTGAAGACGAAAATGATGAAGAAGAATACAAAGCTGTATTTGAAGGTCTTGAACTCGGAACTGAAGCAACCCGAACAGGAATTATTGATAATGCACGCAAGAGCAACTACATTCTTTTAAAAAAAGATGTATATACAATTTTGCCCGCAGGTGAATATCTTATTGAATCACTCGGCAGGATGGGCATAATTATGGATAAATACAAAACCTCAGAGCTTGGTAAGGCTCTAAAAAAAGTTTTTCGCAGAGAGATGTCTGTTGATGACAGTGTTAAACTTGCTACAGACGAAATCGCAAACATTTTTGCAACAAAAGAGCCCGGAAGTGAAGTTTACAAAAATGATATAGGGTTTATGGGGGATATAGTCGGGAAATGTCCTATGTGCAAAGCAAATGTTGTCCGAACAAAATTCGGATACGGATGCAGTGCATACAAAGACGGTTGCAAGTTTGCTTTTTCTTATCAAATTTGTGGTGCTGTTATTTCACTTGAACAAGCAAAAACAATCCTTGACAAAGGGAAAAGCGATATAATTGACGGCTTTGTTTCAAAAAGAACAGGAAAAGCTTTTTCGGCTGCTTTAAAGCTTGATTGCGACAAAATAGTTTTTGATTTTTAAATATGTGAAAAATGTGTAAACTTATACTTAAAAACTTGTGAAAGTTTTTTGAATTTATATCTTGAAATATTTGTCCGTTACAGATATAATTATAATGTATGATTACTTAGTATGTAACATAAGAAAAACGGAGAATTCATAAAGGAGCTAAAGACATGATAGCACACGGAAACAACATTAAAATTTTTACCGCAAATTCCAATCCTGAATTTGCACACAAGATTGCCACAAAACTTGGATTGCAGGTAGGTAATTCCGAAGTTGGTAAATTTTCAGATGGAGAAATTTTTGTTAATATCAACGAAACTGTCAGAGGTAGTGATGTATTTGTAGTTCAATCAACTTGTTCACCCGTAAATGACAATTTCATGGAACTTCTCATTATGATTGATGCTTTAAAAAGAGCATCTGCCGGAAGAATAACAGCAGTTATGCCTTACTTTGGTTATGCCCGTCAGGACAGAAAGGCAAAAAGAAGAGATCCGATTTCTGCAAAACTTTGTGCAGACCTTATTACAAGTGCCGGTGCAGATCGTGTTCTTACAATGGATCTTCATGCTCCGCAGATTCAGGGATTTTTTAATATCCCTGTTGATCACCTTGTTGGTCAGCCAATTCTCAGTCAATATTATAAAGAAAAATTTGAGGCTCACAAAGAGGATACTGTTGTAGTATCTCCTGACCTCGGAAGTGTTACCAGAGCAAGAAAATTTGCTGATTACATAGATGTTCCCATTGCTATCGTTGACAAACGTCGTCCAAAAGCAAATGTATCCGAAGTTATGAATATCATTGGTGATATCAAAGACAAAAATGTTATTCTTGTTGACGATATGATTGATACTGCAGGTACAATTGTAAACGGTGCAAAAGCGCTTGTTGAAAGAGGTGCAAAACAAGTTTATGCTTGCTGTACACACCCTGTACTTTCAGGCCCGGCAATTGAAAGAATTCAGAATTCACCGATTAGTGAACTTCTTGTTCTTGATACCGTTCCTCTTGCACCGGAAAAACAGATTGATAAAATCAAGGTTCTCAGTGCTGCAGACATTTTTGCCGAAGCAATTGACAGAATTTATGAAGATATTTCCGTTAGTGAACTTTTTAACTAATAATCTAAAATCAGTCTTGACTATCAAGACTGATTTTTTTAAGAAAGATTATATAATTGTTGTTTATTATAATTATATAGAAATTTGTTAATATTTTTAACATCATTAAATGACTGTAAATATATACTATCAAAGGAGGCACCGTTCAAATGTACCTTATTGCAGGGCTTGGGAATCCCGAAAAAAAATACGAGAAAACAAGACATAACATTGGGTTTGATGCAGTTGTTTCATATGCATCAATGCATTCAATAGAGTTAAACAAAAACAAATTTAAAGCTTTTTATGGTGAAGGGAACATAAAAGGCGAAAAAGTATTTGTTGCACTCCCGCAAACATATATGAATCTTAGTGGTGATTCCATTGCGGAATTTGCTCAGTTTTATAAAATCCCCCCTGAAAACATCATTATAGTTCATGATGACATAAGTCTTAATCCCGGCAGACTTCGCATCAGAGCAAAAGGCAGTGCCGGTGGACATAATGGACTTAAATCAATTATATCAAAACTTGGAAGCGACAACTTTCCGCGACTGAAAATAGGAGTAGGAGCTCCTCAACACGAAGATTTTGATCTTGCTGATTTCGTGCTCGGCAAGTTTTCTGACGAAGAAATTAAAATACTCAGACCTGTTGTTGAAAATGTTTGTGAAGCAATAGATTGCATAATATCGCAGGGTATAGACAGAGCGATGAACAAGTATAATAATTAGTGTTTATTAATTAGGAGGCTGATATGTCAGTTTTTTCAGAAATATTAAGCAATAATGCGGAATTTACTTCAGTAATTGAAAATATTCAAGATAATAAATGTCCTGTTCATATTACCGGAATGACCGGAAGTCAAAAGAGTCATTTCATTTATTCCGTATGCAAAAAACTGAATAAAAAGTGTCTTGTAATCACATATGATGAGGCAGAATCCGTCAGAATAAGAGATGATTTATCTTTTTTGTTTGGACATGAATCTTTTATTTTTAAAAATAAAGAATATATTTTTTATGACGTTGATGCATCAAATCATTCAGCTGAAATTTCAAGATTAAATGCACTATCCCGATTTGTATGCGGTGCACCTGTTATTTCAACTGTTGATGCTGCTTCTAAATTTACTGTTCCACCTCATGTTTTTGAAGAATTCACTTTAGAGATATATCCAGGAGATACACTGGATATTTCTGCCATGGGCGATAAATTAGTAACCATGGGATATAAAAGATGCGCAATGATAGAGGGCGTTGGGCAGTTCAGCATAAGGGGTTCGATTATTGATGTATTCACCCCATGTCACTCTAATCCTGTCAGAATTGATTTGTTTGATGATGAAGTTGATTCTTTGAGAGAATTTGAATGTTCAACACAGGTTTCAATTGAAAATATTAAAAGCTGCAAAATTACACCGGTTCGTGAGATTGTTTATACTAAGGATAAAGCCTTCGAGGTTGCATCATGCATAAGGAAACTAAAAAACGAAAATCTTATGTCTGATGCCGAAAAGCTGGAACAAGGTCTTTCTTTTGCTTCTCTTGATAAGTATGAACCGTATTTCTATGACAGAGTATATACTATTTTTGACTATGTTGACGATGATACCTTGATATTCTTAGATGAAGCTAAACAACTCAGTGAAATTTCAAAAGTCAATTACAAAGAACACGCTGAAATTGTTTCGGATATGCTTGAAAAAGGGTTGCTCCCGAGACACAAAAAGAGTTATATGTTTGATTATTCTGATATTATTTCATCAATATCAGAGAAAAATCTTATATCCATAAGTTCCTTGTCGCACACATGTCCGTCGTTTACTCCGCGTGCTTTTGTTGGTCTTACCGCCAAAACTTTACATGGTTACAGCGGAAAAGTAGATTTTCTTATTGATGATTTAAATTTTTGGAAAAAAAACGGATATCGTGTAATTTTGCTTGTAAGTGGAAAAACAAGAGCTGAGTCAATGATATCCAATCTTGCCGAAAGAAATATTGAAGCAGCAATATCAAGTGCAGAAAAAGCAATTCCGCCTTTTGGACAAATATTTGTAATTGAAGGCTCTCTAACAAAGGGATTTGAATATCCCACAGCAAAAACAGTGGTTTTAACTGATGGCGAAGCTGTTAAAAAAGTGAAGAAAAAGAGACTTTCTTCTAAAAAAAGTCGTGACGTTATAAAGAGTTTTGATGATCTTACAAAGGGCGATTATGTTGTTCACAGAACTCATGGTATAGGAAAATATGTTGGTATAGCTCAGCTTAATGTTGATAATGTAACAAAAGACTATCTTAAAATACAATATAAGGGTAGCGACATCTTGTATGTGCCTACAAACCAACTGGATTTTCTTCATAAATACAGTGCCGGGGAGAATCAGACCATTAAAGTTAACAGTCTCGGTGGAGTTCAATGGAACAAAACAATTGAACGCGTACGCTCCGGTGTCGGTGAACTTGCTGATGACCTGATTAAGCTTTACGCTGAAAGAAGCAAGCTTCAGGGGCATGTGTTCTCTGAGGATACTGCCTGGCAAAAAGAATTTGAAGAAAAGTTTATTTACGAAGAAACCGATGATCAATTAAGATGCATTAAAGAAGTAAAGAACGACATGGAAAAAGGCAAAGTTATGGATAGACTTCTTTGCGGAGATGTAGGCTATGGAAAAACAGAAGTCGCAATGCGTGCCGCTTTCAAATGTGTAATGGAAGGTATGCAGGTTGCTTATCTTGTTCCCACAACAATTCTTGCTCAACAGCATTATAATAATTTTTCCGCGCGTATGGGAGAGTATGCTATGCGTGTTGATATGCTTTCACGTTTCAGAACTAAAAAACAACAGGATAAAACTATATCCGGATTAAAAAGCGGAAATGTTGATGTAGTAATCGGAACACATCGCATACTTTCAAAAGATGTTAATTTCAAGAACCTCGGACTATTGATTATTGACGAAGAACAGCGTTTTGGTGTTGGTCACAAAGAAAAAATCAAAGAACTGAAAAAAGACGTTTCGGTATTGACTTTAAGTGCTACTCCTATTCCGCGCACACTTAATATGGCAATGGTCGGCATAAGAGATCTCAGTGTTATATCTGCCCCTCCGGGAGACAGGTATCCTGTTCAGACCTTTGTTATGGAATATAACGAAGCTGTTGTTGTAAATGCAATCAAGAGGGAACTTGACCGAAATGGACAGGTGTACTATCTATATAATAGGGTAGAAGGGATAGATAAATGTGCATCAAAGATTTCACAACTCCTCCCTGATGCTCGTGTTGCTGTTGCTCACGGAAGGATGAGTGAAAATCAGCTGGAAGAAATTATGATGTCATTGCTTGCAGGAGAAATCGATATTCTTGTATGCACTACAATTATCGAAACAGGACTTGATGTCTCAAATGTTAATACAATAATTATCGAAAATTCAGATTGTCTCGGCCTTTCTCAGTTGTATCAGCTCCGTGGGAGAGTAGGACGCTCCAACAGAATGGCATATGCATATCTAACATATCACCCCGGAAAGATTCTTGATTCTGTAGCTCACAAAAGGTTGCAGGCAATAAAAGAATATACAGAATTTGGTTCGGGATTTAAAATAGCAATGCGTGATCTTGAGATAAGAGGTGCCGGCAATCTCCTTGGCAAACAACAACACGGAAACATGAATCTTGTCGGATACGATATGTATTGTATGTTACTTGAGCAAGCTGTTAAAGAAAAAAAAGGAGAAACCTATCGTCCTCCGCTTGAAATTACGGTTGATATCAAGGTTGATGCGTATATTCCGGAATCATATGTCGAATATGAACAACAAAGGATTGATTTATACAAAAAAATCGCCTCCATAGAAAGTGAATCAGATTATTACGATATGCAATCTGAATTTATTGACAGATTTGGTGATTTACCGAAGTGCGTTTTAAATTTAATTGACATATCATTTATTAAGTATTTATGTTCTATTGCAGAAATTACAGATGTTATTCAAAAAAACAATTCAGTCACTTTCATTTTTACCGAATATGCTTGTCCCGAAGCGGTTGTCAAATTGATTGGTGAATATGACAGACAGATGAAATTTGTTTCCCATCCCAAGTCTGCGCTTATATATAAGTGTGCAGACGATATTGTTGGTAATATTAAAATTATATTACAAAAACTTATAAAAACAATACAAGAAAGCTAAATAGAGTTATTATATAAATATAGTATATAATTAAATTTGTGAGGTGTATTTAATATGAAAAGATTAATATGTTTAATCGTAACTCTTGTTTTTATAATTAGTTTTACGTCTTGTTCTGATTCAACCGAAAATAACAAAGATAAAAACACAGATTACTATATTACTGTTAATGATGAAATCCTTTCAAAAGAATACATTTCATACTTTTTCTATCTTGCACAAGAGAGTATGCTTTCCGAAGCCGGATGGACAAATGATAATTCCACTCAGGCAGACATACAAACATATTGGGAAACAACGGAAATTGACGGCAAGAGCGCAATTGATGTTGCACGTGATGCCGCCGCTATAAACGCAGTTGAACAGAAGGTAAAATATTTTAAAGCATTATTAGAAGGCATAACTTTGAGTGATGATATATTGGAGCAAATCGAAAATGAGATTTTATCTGTCATTGAACAAAACGGAGGAGAAGCAGTTTTCGAAGAAACATTAAATTCCATGGGTACAGATATCGAATCATACAGACAGATTGTAATAGAAAACACGTATATACAGTTGCTGTATGACTCATATGTAAGTAATGGTATTATTACATTGACCGATGATGAATTATCAGAATTTACTGAAAAGAATTTCAACAAATATAACGAAAATGAAATGCACGAGGCTGCACTCATGAATAAATTTAATAACATGGCAAAAGAATGGGAAAAAGAGTTTGAAATATTCATCAATGATGATAGTATGAATGAGTTTGACATTATATATGACAATTACAAGTGAAACGGAGATTTTATATATGAATAAATCATATGGTATTTCTATTAAAAATGCAAATGAGGAAGTTTTTGCAAGCGGACTGTTTTCATGTGTAGAATATTGCAGATGTGATTTCAGGGTCGACAGAGCATATGAAGATACACTTGATGATGTACCAAAATTAATTGAACTATCAAATAAGTATAATGTTGCAATACGATCCTATCATTTGCCTTTTAACGATGAGGGGAAAATCCCATTTTTACCTTCATCACTTGATTCTACCGATAGAACCAAAACCCTTGAAATGACAAAAAATCTTATCACTGCTCTTGAGCCGACAGGAATAGAATATGTTGTTATTCACGGTAGTCTGCGTGTTCTTGCTCATGAGCGCCAACAGAGACTCAACGCTTTTGTTGAGTATTTAAAAGAACTATGTGATTTTTGCAAAGGATTAAATAATATTAAAGTTTGCGTAGAAACATTAAAACCCAGATGTATCGGAAATGGACTTAAGGAGCATCTATATATTCTTGAAAATGTAAACAAAGATAATCTTGGAATATGTTTTGATTCAAATCACCTTTTAGAAGAAGATAATCTTGATTTTATAAGAGGTGCCGGAGAATATATATATACAACCCATTTTTCTGATTTTGATGGTATAGATGAAAGACATTGGTATCCCGGAAGAGGTATTAATGACTGGAAAAGCATTGTTGACCTTCTTGAAAAAAAAGGATATAACGGTCCTTATGTATTTGAAGTCGGCTTTCCGGATGGTAAACCATCACTTGCTGAGTATAGAACTTTAATTTCAGAGTGGGAACAAATATTTAATTAATTTTACCGGAGAATTAAAATGAATAGTATAGCTAATTACATAGATATTAAAGATTATCGCAGTGAAGGTTATTCAAGAGTTGTAGAATATGATGCATGGACTGTTGCCTCCATCAATTATTCCGATAATTTTTGTGAAAAAAATTTTTCATCCGTAAGCAGACATAACGAAACAGATGAAACTTTTATTCTTACCAAAGGTTCTGCAACTCTCATAGTTGGGGAACTTAATAATTTGTTTCGCATAACCATGGATAAGTTTAAATTTTATAATGTAAAAAAAGGAACGTGGCATGCACTTTTTGTTAGTGAAGATGCTAATGTTATTGTTGTTGAAAATTCAAATACCGGCTCTGAAAACAGCGATAAATCGTCTGAGATAGAATTTTCCGGTTTATCCTGTGATAAAAATATTTCAAGGGATTTAGTTGACATTAAAGAGTATACCGGGCGAGGCTATTCAAGAGTAATTGAGTATGATAAGTGGACTGCGGCCATGATTAATTATTCCGAAAACTTTGATGAGAATAATTTCAAACGTGTTGAACGTCATAATATGACTGATGAAGTGTTTATCCTCATAGAAGGCTCTGCTTCACTGATGGTTGGTGAGCCTGATTCACTTGTACGTGTTGATATGGAAAAATACAAATTTTATAATGTGAAAAAAGGAGCATGGCATCATGTATTTTTAAGTGAAAATGCAAAAGTTGTTATTGCTGAAAATTCTAACACAGGCTCACATAATTCTGAGTTATTTGAATTTTAAAAAGCGAAGCATTGCTTCGCTTTTTTTATTTGATATTAATATTTAAAATATCACCAACACCATTGAGAATATACTTTGGTCTGTATGGAAATTTATCAATATCTTCTCTGGATGTTACACCGGAGAGAACAAGTATTGTGTCGACATTAGATTCAATACCGGCTATTATATCTGTATCCATTCTGTCACCAATAAAAGCAATTTCGTCACTATGACAGTTTAGCTTTTTAAGCCCGTGACGAAGCATAAGAGGATTCGGTTTACCAACAAAATATGCTTTTTTCCCTGTAGCAATTTCAATCGGTGCAATCAACGACCCGGTTGCAGGCATAATTCCTTTGATTGTGGGACCTGTAATATCAGGGTTGGCACCAATAAGTTTGGCTCCTTTATTTACAAGTTCAATGGCTTTTTCGATTTTTTCAAAATTATATGTTCTTGTTTCGCCAACAACAACATAATCAGGATTAACATCATTCATATAGATGTTTTGATCATAAAGTGCTTTTGTCAGTGCTGCCTCACCAATTACATATGCTGTACATCCGGGATTTTGCGAACTGAGAAATGCGGCAGTTGCCATAGCGCTTGTGTAAAAATTCGAATGAGGAACAGAAAGTCCCATTCTTTCAAGTTTCATGCTTAGTTCGTGCGGAGTTTTTTCGGGACTGTTAGTTAAAAAAACAAATTTTTTCCCTGTATTTATCATCCAATTAACAAAATCAGAAACTCCGTCAAGAATTTTCTCGCCATGATATATAACACCGTCCATGTCACATATAAAACCTTTTTTATTTAGAATCTGTTCCATGATATCGTGCTCCTTGAGGTCATAAAATATTTTAAATCATTATAACACAAATAATTGAAAATTTCAACTGATATTTATATAATAATTAAAGCTTATTAGCTGTTAATTTCTTGACAATATATAAATAATATGATAAAATTACAAGAGTATGTTTAGGAGATGATGTGATTGAAATTCTCGATAAAAAATGCCTATGTTTATACTAATAATACTTTTGTAAAACAATCTTTTAGTGTAATGGACAATAAGATTTTACCGGCTTTTGACGATGAAGCCGTATGTTATGATTGTGAAGGATTATATATATTTCCGGGATTTGTTGATGTACATGTTCATCTTCGTGAACCGGGCTTTTCATACAAAGAAACAATCGCTACCGGTAGCACCGCAGCTTTAAAATCGGGTTATAACACTGTTTGTACAATGCCAAATTTGAAGCCTGTGCCCGATAGTTTGGACAATCTGAACATTCAGCTTGATCTTATTGAAAAAGACGCCAAATGTAATGTTTTGCCATTTGGTTCAATTACAGTGAATGAAGACGGTAAAGTCCTTGCCGATATGGAAACAATGGCACCTTATGTTGTTGGATTTTCTGACGACGGAAAAGGTGTACAAAGTTCCGAAATAATGATGCAAGCTATGCTTAAAGCAAAATCGCTTTCCAAAATCATCAGTGCCCATTGCGAAGAAAATTCGCTTCTTAATGGCGGAGTTATACATGACGGTCAGTTTGCAAAAGAAAATAATATACCCGGAATATGTTCACAGAGTGAGTATCTTCCAATTCAAAGAGATATTGAACTGGCAAAGGAAACAGGGGTTTCTTATCATGTTTGTCACATTTCAACCAAAGAAAGCGTTGAGGCGATAAGACAAGCAAAAAAAGATGGGGTAGACATTACATGCGAAACCGCACCTCACTATCTTATTATGAATGATATGGACATAAAAGACGAAGGTAGATTCAAAATGAATCCTCCTATCAGAAGCGAAGAAGACAGGCTTGCTCTTATTAAAGGAATTAAAGACGGTACAATTGATATGATTGCCACTGATCATGCTCCTCACAGTGCAGAAGAGAAAAACAAAGGACTTCGTGGAAGTAACATGGGCGTTGTGGGGCTGGAAACAGCTTTTCCTGTTCTATACACTTATCTCGTAAAAAAGGGAATTATCAGTCTTGAAAAGCTTATTGAGCTTATGAGTATTAATCCTGCGAAACGTTTTCTTGACAGTTTCAACGGAGTGAATCTTTGTATTTATGATTTATCACAAAAATATACAGTTTCCCCCAACAACTTTATTTCTATGGGTAAAAGTTCTCCGTTTGAAGGAATCGATGTTTATGGCAGATGTGTAGGAAATATTATTGATGGTGAAATCAGATTTTTTGATAATTAACAATAATATAATTATGTAAACCAAGAGGTGAAAACTATGAAACAAAGTATTTTCTCAATAATTTCAAACGAAAAAATCGCAAAAGATGTTTTTAAAATGATACTTTCCGGTGATACATCCGACATTACCGCATCAGGTCAGTTTGTAAATATCAAGATTGAAGGTCTTTATCTGAGACGACCAATTTCAGTATGTGATTATGACAGCAAAACTCTCACTCTTATATATAAGGTTGTAGGCAATGGTACCGAACAAATGTCGAAAATGAAATGTGGTAATCTCGACATTCTAACAGGTCTTGGCAACGGATATAATCTTGATTGCGGCAACAATGTTTTGGTTATTGGTGGTGGGGTAGGTGTACCACCTATGTTTAATCTTGCAAAAAAGCTTAAGGCGATGAACAAAAAAGTCGTTGCCATACTTGGGTTCAACTCATCCGATGATGTTTTTTATGAAAAAGATTTTTCTGAAATTTGTGATTCGGTGTATATAACAACAGTTGACGGTTCATATGGAAAAAAAGGGTTTGTAACCGATGCTTTAAAAGATTTGTCTTATGACTATTTCTATACATGCGGTCCGGAACCTATGCTAAAAGCAATATATGATGCTACAAGTACATCAGGTCAGTTTTCGTTTGAAGAAAGAATGGGATGTGGATTTGGTGCGTGCATGGGATGTAGTTGCAAAACCAAATACGGCAACAAACGAATTTGTAAAGATGGTCCTGTTCTTGTTAAGGAGGAGATTATATGGTAGATTTAAGCGTTACGCTTTCAGGTCTTAAATTGGATAATCCGATTATTCCGGCATCCGGCACATTCGGATACGGATATGAATTTGCTGAAATTTATGACATTAACATTTTAGGCAGCTTTTCTTTTAAAGGCACAACAAAGGATCCTCGATTTGGCAACCCAACACCTCGAATTGCCGAGTGCGTTTCGGGTATGATAAACTCGGTTGGTCTCCAAAATCCCGGTGTACATGCTGTTATAAATGAAGAACTTCCCAAACTCAAAAAATGTTTCAATAAAAAAGTCATTGCAAATGTTGGTGGTTTTTCTGTTGATGAATATGTTTATACCTGCGAACTTTTGGATTGTGAAGAACAAGTTGGTCTTATTGAAGTTAACATCAGCTGTCCTAATGTTCACGGAGGAGGCATGAGCTTTGGAACAAATGCTTCGGATGCTCAAAAAGTTACCGAGGCTGTAAAAAAAGTTACAAATAAACCCGTGTACATAAAACTCAGTCCCAATGTTACAGATATAACAGAAATTGCAAAAGCTTGTGAAGCAGGAGGCGCAGATGGTATTTCACTTATTAATACGCTTCTTGGTATGAGAATCAATCTTAACACGAAAAAACCCGTTATAGCAAACAAAATGGGTGGATTCTCCGGTAATGCAATATTTCCTGTTGCTGTCAGAATGGTATATCAGGTGTATGAAGCAGTTTCAATTCCCATTATTGGTATGGGTGGAGTAAGCAGTAGTGAAGATGTTCTTGAAATGATGCTTGCAGGTGCAACCGGAGTTCAGGTAGGAGCTGCAAATCTCATTAATCCCTGTATTTGCAAAGACATTATCGAAGATTTACCACGTGTTATGGAAAAATATAATATAAATAAATTATCAGATATTATCGGAGGTGCTCATTAATGGGTAAAGATGTTATTATTGCATGTGATTTTGACAGCAAAAAGAAAGTTCTCGATTTTCTTGATTTATTCACCGATGTTAAACCATTTGTGAAAATCGGAATGGAACTATTCTATTCTGCAGGTCCCGAAATTGTAAGTGAAATCAAAAAAAGAGGTCACAAAATTTTTCTTGATTTAAAACTCTGTGATATTCCAAATACAGTAAGAAAATCAATGGCAGTTCTTGCCGGTCTTGGAGTTGACATGTGCAATGTTCATGCATTTGGTACAAAAGCAATGATGGAAGCTGCAATTGAAGGACTCTCTTCCGGTGAGGGTGAAAGACCTCTTCTTATTGCTGTTACACAGCTCACTTCAACAAGCGAAGAAAGAATGCAAAATGATCTTTTGATTGATCATAAACTTGAAGATGTTGTTCTTCACTACGCTAAAAACGCCGCCGAAAGCGGACTCGATGGTGTTGTTTGTTCTCCTCTCGAAGCCGGCAGCGTTAAAGAAAAATGCGGTGCTTCATTTATGACTGTCACTCCCGGCATTAGATTTGCTGATGGTGATGTTGGTGACCAGGTTAGAATTACAACACCTGCAAAAGCAAAAGAAATCGGTTCAGATTACATTGTTGTGGGTAGACCCATAACCGCTGCAGAAGATCCTGTTGCAGCATACAAAAGATGTGTTGATGAATTTGTCGGTTAATATTTAATTTTAAAGGAGATTATTATAATGGATAAAATTACTATTGCTAAAGATTTGTTGTCAATTCAAGCTGTTTTCTTCCGTCCTGACGAGCCTTTCACATGGGCAAGCGGTATTAAAAGTCCCATATACTGTGATAACAGACTCACTCTTTCTGATGTAAAGGTCAGAGGCGATGTTGAAACCGGACTTGCAGAACTTGTGAAAAAATACTATCCCGATGCCGAGGTTCTTATGGGAACATCCACAGCAGGTATTGCACACGCTGCAATCACCGCTCATCTTCTTGATATGCCTATGGGTTATGTAAGAAGTGGCTCCAAAGACCACGGTCGTCAGAATCAGATTGAAGGAAAGCTTGAAAAAGGTCAGAAAGTCGTTGTTGTTGAAGACCTTATTTCCACAGGCGGAAGTTGTATCGAGGTTGTTAATGTTCTTCGTGAAGCCGGTGCAGAGGTTCTCGGTATTGTTAGCATCTTTACATATGGCATGCAGAAAGGTCTTGACAGACTTAAAGAAGCTGATGTTATCAACTACAGTCTCTGTGATTTTGATACCATTGCAAAAGTTGCCGCTGAAAGCGGATATATTAAAGAATCTGATGTTGAAAGACTCATCAAATTTAGAAATAATCCCTCTGATGAAAGCTGGATTAACAACTAATTTAAATTATAAGGATTGATACCAATGAGACATTTGATAGATATTTCCGATCTTTCAGTTACTGAAATTGATGAACTTATTGATGTAGCGAATGATATTATCGATAATCCTGAAAAGTATCAGGAAAAATGCAAACACAAAAAAATAGCAACACTGTTTTTTGAACCTTCCACAAGAACAAGATTAAGTTTTGAGGCTGCAATGCTTGAACTTGGGGGAAGTGTGCTTGGTTTTTCAGAGGCTGCTTCAAGCTCTGCAGCAAAAGGGGAGAGCATATCCGACACCGTTAGGGTTGTAAGTTTTTATGCTGATATTATTGCTATGCGCCATTTTAAAGAAGGTGCCCCGATGGTTGCATCAATGAAATCTGACGTACCCATAATCAATGCAGGTGACGGTGGTCATAATCATCCCACGCAAACCCTTACCGATCTCCTTACCATAAAACGCGAAAAAGGTGGTTTGGACAATTTAACGATTGGTCTTTGCGGTGATTTGAAGTTTGGCAGAACTGTACATTCGCTAATTTCTGCAATGACAAGATATAAAAACATTAAATTTGTTCTTATTTCACCAAGCGAGCTTCGACTTCCGGATTATATTAAAAACGATGTTCTTGAAAAGAATAATGTTCCATATAGTGAATATACAAGCATTGAGGAAGCAATGCCCGAGCTTGATATATTATATATGACAAGAGTTCAGAAAGAAAGATTTTTCAACGAAGCAGATTATGAACGTCTTAAAGACAGTTGTATTTTAAACAGTGAGAAAATGAAGTTTGCTAAAGAAGATATGATTGTTCTTCATCCGCTTCCTCGTGTTAATGAAATTACAACAGATGTTGATGATGATAAGCGTGCTTGTTATTTTAAACAGGCTAAAAACGGCAAATATATCAGAATGGCTCTTATTCTCAAGCTGTTGGAGGTGGAATAAATGAATATTGATTCTATCAGAAACGGACTGGTTATAGACCACATTAAATCAGGCAAAGCAATGGAAATATATCATTATCTCAATCTTGATTCTCTTGACTGTCAGATTGCAATAATAAAAAATGCTACCAGCAAAAGAATGGGCAAAAAAGATATTATTAAAATTGATGCCGAAATTTCTGTGGATGTTGATGTACTTGGGTATATCGACCCAAATATAACAGTTAATTTCATTGAAAATGGTGTTAAAGTAAAAAAATTACACCCCGAGCTTCCTGTTCAGATTACTGATATTATTAAGTGCTCAAATCCACGTTGTATAACTTCCATTGAACAGGATATTCATCACATTTTCAAGCTTAGCGATAAAGAGAAAGGTATTTACAGGTGCATATACTGTGATTCAACTCCCAAGGTAACCAAAGAATGATTTCAATGTTTTGGAAAGGCGTGATTTTATGAATTATTCCGAAATCAACAAGCTCATATCCAATAAGATTAAAAAAAGTGAATTATTTGAAGTTTTCAGAAATGAAATTGATGAAATGTCGATGCTTGGAAATGCCATTGCCATGTCGTCTACGCTTTTGTGTTTTGGTAATTTTGTCGATTTCAGATTTGATGGAGTAAAAATAATCAGAAACAAAGATATTTCCGATATTGCTTTATGCGACAAAAATCCCTCTCTTGCTTTTATGAATTCTGTTTGTAAAAAGGAGAATTTGTTTCCCGAAAAACAACTAAGTTTTGATTTGAAAAACTGGAACAGTGTTTTTTCTAAAATTCAAACAGACAAAATTCCTGTTTCGGTCGAATGTGCGTTTGAAGATGCAGTTGATTATTATTTCGGTTTTGTTACCGAAATCAATTCAAATCTTGTTACAATGCAATGCTTTGACGGTAGCGGTATAATGTTTAAAGAGAAAGTTAAAGTCAATTTAAATTTCGTATCCGCTGTAACCGCCGGAGATAAATATACTAATCTGATGGCAAAATATGCCAAATAAAAATTTAAATCCTGCCAATTATGTTTTTTTACATATAATTGGCAGGATTTTTTGGTATCATCCTAAATGTTTGTGAATATAATAGTCATTAATGTTGCTTTATTAAATCTCAATATAAAGGAATGATTTTTTATGTCACAAAATGTCGATACACATGATAAGACGGCATGTAATTGTAAAATTCAAAACACTCATATTTATAAGACTAATGATGATCATGTTATCATTAAGGGTGACATTGATGAACTTATTTTTCCGGAGGAAAATTTTTATATAAGTGAAAGATAATCAGCGTTTAATGTAAGCAGGGATGCCATTATCAAATTTGATTTTCCTTTCTCCCTGAATAAGAGGAGCAGCGTATTTAATGAATTCTTCGGTAATATCGTTTCCGTTTGATGAAATAAATTCATCGGGAACGATTTTTTCATTGTTGGCAATTGAATTGATGTCAGAGGTTGTATAAATTACATCATATCTTTTTTTGTCTGTACGTTTCATAACAATCATTTTACCGTTTTCGCCGTCGAACGCTGCATCAACAGCTGCGGCACCGCAATTAAATGCTTCGGTAATATCTGTCATCGATGCGTTGTGGGCTGCACATCTCTGCGGAATATTAAGTTCAACACTTCTCACTTTTATACCGAGTCTTTTTTTCACAAGAAGTTCAAGCTTTTTGCCCACACCTCCAAGCTGCCCGTGACCAAACATATCAACAGCGGAGCTTTGTGAATCTTCGGCAACACATTTGCCGTTTGCATATTTTATACCTTCCGATACTGCAATAATAACAGTATCGCGGGTTAAAAGTTTTTGGCGTATGTCATAGAGGAAACGTTCCTCGTCGAAAGGCTTTTCAGGAAGATAAATAAGATCCGGAGCTGAGTTCTTTTCATTTCGTGCCAAAGCTGATGAAGCCGTGAGCCAGCCTGCATTTCTTCCCATTATTTCAACAATTAAAACGTTTTTAATGTCATAGCAACCTGCATCAAGAGCCATTTCCGAAATGGAGGTCGCTATATATTTTGCACAGCTTCCAAAACCCGGGCAGTGATCCGTGCCGGGAAGATCGTTATCTATTGTTTTTGGAATTCCAATTGCTTTAATTCCGTTTTCTTCACACATTGATGAAAGTCTCATGACGGTGTCCATAGAATCGTTACCGCCTATGTAGAAAAAATACCCAACATCTTTTTTAACAAAGGTATTTATAATTTGTTTAAGCTCTTCATCGGAATCGGTTTTGAGTTTATATCTGCATGAACCAAGATATGATGATGGAGTTTGCATAAGCAAATCAATATTATCCTCATTTGAAAATATGCTGTTTAAATCAAGAAATTCTTCTCGGAGAATTCCCTTTATTCCGTTAACTGCGCCATAAATCGTTGCGCCTTCTCCAATTTCAAAAAATCTTGAAACAGCACCTGCAAGTGATGCATTAATTACTGTAGTAGGTCCGCCGGACTGACCAATGACTGCATTTTTAAGTTTGGACATATCAATTCCCCTTTTCAATAAAATTATTTATGGTTAAACGATTAACCAAATGCCATTTGGTGTTGCATAGTTCGTGTGAAATCTTTTTCGTTACACTTATGCTTTTCTTTAATGATTCAATGAGGTTATTATTGCAATCGTATTTTTCGAAGTAGTGAAAATCATTATCAGAGTGCGTATATATAATATTTGCTTCATCAAACGGCAAAGCTTCTTCATTTGAAAAATTATATTTTTTAAAATGCTCAATGTAAATATCATTTAGAGCTTTTGAAAAAATATTTGCTTTTTCCACAGCTTCAATCATAAAATACACTTCTCGAAATTTAAACCCTGTTGGAAGAAACCGAAATGGCGGCGGCTGTTTTGACATTATGTTACTGTGAAAAGCCGCCGGATTTACTTTGATTGCAAATTGATACCTGAAGCTAATAATGACCATAGGAATTTCGTAAGTGAATTTTGTATTGCAGTGAGGACACGAAACTTCGTTAAGCGTGAGAGATACAAAATCATCAAACATTGTATTTTTGATGTCGTAGTTTACGCAGTTATAAAGAACCGCATGACTTTTAAACGGAATGTGACAATTCTGACACAAACAGTCGTATACACAAATCTGTGACATTCAACATACCTCTGTATTATTTTATTTATAATTATAACATAAAACTTATATATATTTCAACATTTTTTGATTAAAATTTTTAAAACTTGCTATTGAAAAATAGTATAAAAAAATGTATAATGTATTTATATATAATTACAGGAGGATATTAATTATGTACAGCACTGAAGAAATAAAAAAAATTGACCCTCAGGTTGCGGAAGCAATCGAAATGGAAGTAGAAAGACAGCGAAACAAAATTGAACTCATTGCCAGTGAAAACTTTGTAAGCAATGCAGTTATTGAAGCTATGGGAACACCTCTTACAAACAAATATGCCGAAGGTTATCCCGGCAAAAGATATTACGGCGGTTGCGAATGTGTTGATATTGTTGAAACACTTGCAATTGAAAGAGCAAAAGAAGTTTTTGGCTGTGACCATGCAAATGTTCAGCCGCATTCAGGCGCACAAGCAAACCTTGCAGTATTTTTTGCAGTTCTTAATCCGGGAGATACCGTTCTCGGTATGAACCTTTCTCATGGTGGTCATCTTTCACACGGAAGCCCTGTTAATATTTCGGGTAAATATTTCAACATTGTTCCTTATGGCGTTAGCGAAACCGATTCACGCATTGACTATGATGAACTTGAAAGAATTGCTGTCGAAAATAAACCAAAACTCATTGTTGCAGGTGCAAGCGCATATCCCAGAACAATAGATTTCGAAAGACTTTCACAAATCGCAAAAAAAGTTGAAGCATATCTCATGGTTGATATTGCTCACATTGCAGGTCTTGTTGCTGCAGGTCTTCATCCAAGTCCTGTTCCTTACGCAGATTTTGTTACAACAACAACGCATAAAACTCTCAGAGGTCCCCGTGGCGGTATGATTATGTGCAAAGAAGAACACGCTAAACTTATTAACAAAGCTGTGTTCCCCGGTATTCAGGGTGGTCCTCTTATGCACATCATCGCAGCCAAAGCAGTGTGCCTCAAAGAAGCTCTTTCCGATGAATTTAAAGCATATCAGACACAAGTTGTTAAAAACGCAAAAGCTCTTGCTGATGCTCTTATGGCAGAAGGCTTTGAACTTGTTTCCGGTGGTACAGATAACCACCTTATGCTTGTTGACCTCAGAAACAAAAATATGACCGGCAAAGAAGCTGAACATATGCTCGATGAAGTAGGTATCACTTGTAATAAAAATACAATTCCTTTTGAAACAACAAGCCCCTTTATCACAAGCGGTGTAAGAATAGGTACTCCCGCTGTTACAAGCAGAGGTATGAAAGAAGAAGATATGAAGACAATTGCTCATCTTATTGCTCTTACACTCAATTCTTTTGAAGAAAAACAGGATGAAATCAGAGCCGGTGTTAAAGCTCTTACTGAAAAATATCCTCTTTACAGATAATCTAAACTTACGGAGTGGTTTTGATGATAAGACCTCTTGCCGATGTTCTGAGGCCTGAAACTATTGATGAAGTTGTAGGACAAGAACACATTATAGGCGAAAACAAACTGCTTACAAATATTATTAAAAACGGTGATATTCCAAACATGGTTTTCTACGGTCCTTCCGGGACCGGGAAAACCACTGTTGCAAACATTTGTGCCAAGGTTACAAACAAAAAACTTTATAAGCTTAATGCAACAAATGCTTCAACAAAAGATATTAAAGATATTGCCGCAAGACTCGACACCTTTGAAACATCAAACGGTGTCTTGTTGTATTTGGATGAAATACAAAACTTTAACAAAAAACAGCAACAGTCTTTACTTGAATATATTGAAAACGGAAAGATAACTCTTATTGCAAGCACAACAGAGAATCCTTATTTCTACGTTTACAATGCTATTCTTTCCCGCTGTACAGTTGTAGAGTTTAAACCGGTAGGACAGGATGATGTAAAAATTGCCCTTGAGAGAGCGGCAGGCAAAATAGGAGAAGTGTATGAGGGAAGAGATATTTCTTTTGAACCCGAAGCCATTTTACATCTTGCGGCTGCTTCGTACGGGGATGTTCGAAAAGCTCTCACATCTATGGATATGTGTGTTAAAAGTAAAATTTCATCTCTTGATTCCAGAATTATAATTACACAGGATGACGCAATCGCTGTCACACAAAAGTCTGCATTTTCCTTCGACAAAGATGCCGATAATCACTATGATTGCCTTAGCGCATTTCAAAAATCGATTCGCGGTTCAGATCCTGATGCTGCAATTCACTATTTGGCTCGACTTGTGGAGGGGGGAGATCTTATTTCCATTTGTCGACGACTCATGGTAATTGCATGTGAAGATATAGGTCTTGCTTATCCTACTGCTGTTACGGTTACAAAATCGTGTGTTGATTGTGCATTGCAACTTGGTTTTCCCGAGGCTCGCATTCCTCTTGCAGAAGCTGTTATCTTTTTGGCGTGTCTTCCAAAATCAAATGCCGCAATTTGTGCAATTGATGATGCTCTTGCTGACATAAAATCCGGCAATGCAGGTGAAATTCCTGCACATCTCAAAGATGGTCACTATTCCGGTGCTCAGAAAATGGGTAGGGCGATAGGGTATAAATATCCTCATGAATATCCTAATTATTATGTTAAACAGCAATATTTGCCGGATAATTTAATAAACAAAAAATATTATGTTCCGAGACTTAATTCAACCGAAGAAAAATTCAAGCTATATCTTGAAAAATTGAAATAAAAATTCTTTTCTGAGGAGGTATTATAATGAACTTTGATTTTGAAAGATTTAAATCCAATTTGTACAAAACAGCTGTTGCTGCAAAAGAAACATCACAGTCCATGATTGCGATTACAAAATGTAAATTAAAAATTATGGAAATGAAAACAGATATGGATGATAAATATATCCAAATCGGAAAAATCATTTATAATAAAGATAACACCGATGAGTCAGAAGCAAAAATTAATACTTTATGTTTGGAAATTGATCAATTGAAAGAAGATATAAAAAAAATTCAGGGGATTATTGATGATAACCTCAATCGTAAAGAATGCCCCGAATGTAAAGCAAAGTCTGACAAAAATTTTGATTTTTGTCCCAGATGTGGTTGTAAATTTGAAAGTTAAAGTTTATAAAGAGCCTTCTGAACAACAAGAACCACATCAACAACAAGAATTATAATGTTTTATGAATAAGACTCAACCAAGGTATGTGATATTACTTATGGTATGGGTCTTTTTTTCTTGTTTTTTAATTGTTTATAAAAAGTAGAGTTTATATCGAGAATAAGTTTCAATGTTATTTCTTATATAATCATAACCCCCCGCCCAAACGAGAGGTATGCACTAAGGCTAAATTAATAAAATAAGTCATTTGTAGTAAAGATTTGCGACAAACTTGCGACAATAGGCATAAAGAAATCCCACAACCCTGATGGTTGTGGGATTTGAGTAGATAATAATTATCTCTTTGAGAACTGGGGAGCACGACGAGCTGCTTTGAGACCGTATTTCTTTCTTTCTTTCATTCTGGGGTCTCTTGTGAGGAAACCTGCAGCTTTAAGAGGAGCTCTGAATTCATCTTCAACAGTGAGGAGAGCTCTTGAAAGGCCGTGTCTGATAGCACCTGCCTGACCTGTGAATCCACCGCCTGTAACTTTTGCGATAACATCATATTTACCAAGTGTATCTGTAGCTACGAGGGGCTGTCTAACAACAACCTTAAGTGTTTCAAGACCAAAAAAGTCGTCAATGTCTCTATCATTAATAGTAATTTTGCCGGTTCCGGGTACGATTCTTACTCTAGCAACAGAGCTTTTTCTTCTACCTGTGCCGTAAAACTGTTCTTTTGCCATGTTCATATACCTCCTTATTTAATGAGACCGGTGTATGCTTCCGGTTTCTGTGCTGCATGGTTGTGTTCTGTTCCCTGATATACTCTGAGTCTTGTGAGAGCATTTGCACCGATGGTGTTGTGGGGGAGCATTCCCTTAACAGCAAGTGTGATTGCTTTTTCGGGTTTTTCAGCCATCAAAGTTTTGTATTTGATTTCTTTGAGACCGCCTACATAACCTGTGTGATATCTGTAATATTTCTGATCAAGCTTCTTACCTGTAAGAACAACTTTTTCAGCGTTTAAAATAATAACAAAATCACCGCAATCAACATTAGGAGTGAATGTAGGTTTAACTTTACCTCTCAAAATAGAAGCAGCGGCAGCAGCAACTCTACCGAGTGATTTGCCTTCAGCATCTATAATGTACCATTTTCTTTCTACTTCGGCAGGTTTAGCCATAAATGTACTCATATTAGATTTACCTCCATATTTTCTTGTTTTAATCAACATTTGATATTGTATAACAAAAAGAATGATTTGTCAACAACTTTTTTTGATTTTTTAAAAGTGTTTATTTAAAACTCTGTTTTTCTCGTGTTTTCTCGCGTTTTCTCGTGTTTTCTCCAAACGCAATTTATTTTTTTTGAGTTTGATTACGTGTAATTAATTGTGTTTTTCTTAAAATAGCTCTTGTTTTCTCTTATTTTCAGCAAAATAAAAAACAAGCATTTTTAGATGCTTGTTTTTTTTCCTTATATAGATAAGGAGGGAAAATGAAAAAAGTTTGTTTTGTTGTATATATAGTATCACTATTTGACAAAAAAATCAAGATGAATTCTGACGAAAATGTCAAAACAGGAGTGATTAATTTGTTCAAAATGCACAACTACTCATCATTACCGTTAATAATATGTTTTTCAATTTTCTTTTTTATTCTTTGAAGAGCATTATCGATAGATTTTTCGCTTTTACCGACTCTGACCGCTATTTCCGTATAACTTTTCCCTTCCAAATAGTTCGAAAGAACTGTCCATTCAAGTTTGCTCAATATTTTAGAGATTTTTTCTTCAATGCTGTAAAAACGCTCTTTGTCTATCATTATTTCTTCCGGATCAAGTTTTTTTTGCTCAATAACAGTATCAAGAAAAATTCGCTCGTTGTTCTCCGAGTCAAACATAGGTTTACTGAGGGATACATACGAATTTAACGGTATATGTTTTTGGCGAGTTGCTGTTTTGATTGCCGTGATTATCTGTCTGGTAATACACAGCTCTGCAAATGATTTAAATGTTGATTTGGCTTCCGGATTATAATCCCTTATGGCTTTATAAAGACCGATCATACCCTCTTGTATAATATCTTCTTTATCAGCCCCGATTAAAAAATAAGTTCTGGATTTGGCACGAACAAAATTCCTGTATTTTTTCAATATATATTCGGTTGCATAACCGTTTCCTAATTTAGAGAGCTCAATAAGCTGTTCATCATTCAATTCTGCCAGACAATTGATGGTATCGTTATTCAAAGCTTTCCCTCCCAAATAATAATATACTTATTTTAACATATTTAAATGTTTTGTCAAGAATTTAAGTTCTATTTTTATTTGTTATTAATATAATTGATTTAGGAGTGATCAAATTGGACAAAAGTTTAAAAAAAATTGAGATAGTTCCTTTTTTGTCGGGCAATATTAAAAAGTTATTTGACAATATCGGCTTCAACAACTGGGACAATCTTAATGAGTTGAGAGTAAACGTTTCAAAGCCACTGATAGCGGATGTATGCGGAGAGAGATATTACATATCAGACAGCGGGCTTTCAAAAAACAACTCTAATTCATATATTTCAAGCAGTGACGATATAAATATAATAATGGAGTTAATTACCAAGTCCTCTGTATATGCTTATAACCGACATATTAATTCAGGATATATAACTTTACCGGGCGGAAACAGAGTCGGTATATGCGGTAACTGTAACATTTCTGACGGGAAAATAATCAGTGTAAATGAAATTAATTCTCTGAACATAAGAATATCTCACGAGAAAAAAGGGGTAGGGGATATTGTGTTTCCTGACATATATGCAAACGGCAAAGCAAAAAACACCCTGATTATTTCTCCGCCGGGATGCGGAAAAACAACCATGTTAAGAGACATCGCGCGTATTTTCAGCGATGCATCACGTTGTAATAAGATTATAATATGTGCAATAATTGATGAAAGATACGAACTCGCATGCTCCCGTGGCGGAATTACTTGTTTTGATGTCGGTGATAACAACTTTGTAATTAGCGGTTGTCAAAAAAGTACAGCCATTCCCATGGTTACAAGATGTATGTCACCCGATATAATTATAACAGATGAGTTGGGAAACAAGGATGATTTTAAAGCGATTATATATGCGGCAAAATCAGGATGTGCAGTTATTGCTTCAGTACATGGCATCAATGAAACCAATCACGAAATGCAAGGCTATGATGTCAGTAGTTATTTTGAAAAAATAATAATTTTAAGTCGAAGAAATGGCCCGGGTACAATTGAACAAATCATGGAAGTGTAAATTTTATGTTTAAATTTATAGGATGTACAATGATAATTTTCTCCTGTTTTATGCTTGGTCTGAGGACAAAAAAATGTAGATTTCTGAGAGTTGACGAACTTGAAAATCTATTTTCGTGTATGACTGTTCTTGAAAAGGAAATAAGCTACAGTTTGTGTGAAATAGAACCTGCTATGAAAAAATTGATTGAATATTCCATTTATACAAACAAAGAAATATTCACCGGAGTTCAAAAAAAGCTTGAGTTATCCGAAGGCAAACCCTTGTCCCAAATATGGCGTGATGTCGTAAATGAATGTCGGTCTTCGGGGTGTTATTTAAAAGAAGATATAGAGGTTATTAATCAATTTGGCAATGTGTTGGGATCGGGCGATGTAGATACACAAATAAAAAACATTGACATATTTAAAACAAAACTGAAAGAAAAAATTGAATCCGCAAAACAAACAGCTGAAAAAACCGGTAATTTATCATTTAAAATAGGACTTTACGCCGGAATAGGACTTGTTATTTTTATTATATAATAACCGGAGTTGATAAGTATGGATGTTGAATTGATATTTAAAATTGCAGCTATTGGTATTGTTGTTGCTGTTATTTATCGCTTGCTTGTCCAATCCGGCAGGGATGAACAGGCTTTAATGGTTACAATTGCAGGACTCGTTGTTGTGTTGATTATGATTGTCAATCAAATTTATGAGTTGTTTACAACAATTAAAACATTATTCGAGTTATAGAAATGATATTTAAAATAATTGTTATTTGTGTTTTCAGCACTGTAACGGCATTACTTGTTAATGATGGTATTTACAGCAAATTGATTGCTTTATCAGCCGGAGTTATCAGCTTTATGATTGTAGTGCCGTATATTAAAAATTTTATAGGATACATCGAAAGTCTTGACAACATTATAAGCGGAATCGACAATTATATAAAAACAACCCTTAAAATAATTGGAGTATCTTTTCTGTGTGAGTTCTCTTCGCAGTTGTGTTCAGATGCAGGAGAAAGATATTTGGCATCAAAGATTAATCTTGCAGGGAAAATAATGATAATCTGTATAGCTGTTCCGGAATTTATTACGCTTATTAATCTTGTAGTGGAATTAATATATGAAATTTAAAAAAATACTTATTATAACATCAATTATATTGATATCAATGAGTTTTAAATCAATTGTATTTGCAAAAGAAAACACAGTGGATTTTAATGAATTCAAAAGAAATCTTGTTCAGTATGACAAATCGGGGGTTGTTACGGAATATAAAGACAATGAAAGTTCAGATAAAATCATAAATAAAATCATTGAAATTTCAAAAAATTATATTTTTAAAGAAACTGAAAAAACCTGGATGTTGTTAATTAAGGTAATAATAATTTGCTTCTTGTCATCGCTGATAAAAATATATGTTTCAGACTCATCACTTGCTGATATTGCATTTTATGCTTGCTATTGTCTGGTTGCGTATATTATGATAAACAGTTTCAAAACAGTAAGTCAGCTATGCAGCGAAAGCATTTCTACGTTGACCGAATTTATAAAGTTTTCAATTCCTACATACGCAACAACCTTGGCAATGACAGGATATACCGCATCAGCCACTTCGGTTCAGGGACTGTTTCTCGGCATTGGAGTAACAATTACACATATAATTAACAGCTTTATAATCCCTTTGTTGTATTGTTGCGGTCTTGTTGCGGTCGTCGGCTCGGTTTCAACGGTAATTGATTTGTCTAAAATAATAAGTGTAATTTCCAAAACAATTAAATATTCAATGGGGATAATAATGACGGTTTTTGCCGGAGCTCTCACATTCTCAGGACTTGCCAACGCTTCTGCTGATAATCTTGCAATTAAAACTGCCAAATATGCTGTAGCGAATTTTGTTCCGGTTGTAGGCGGATGTCTTTCTGAAGCTTTGCACAGCGTAATAAATTCATCGGTAGTGCTGAAAAATTCGATGGGATATTTATGCTATCTTGTGATAATATCAATTTGCTTGTTTCCTGTTATTAAAATAGCAGTTATTATTTTCATAATCAGAATAACCGCAGCTCTCTCCGGATTTTTTTCCGAAAACAAAGTGGGAACAATGATTAATTCTTTAGGTGATGTTATTTCCACCATGCTCGGATTACTATTGCTTACAATAGTAATGTTTGTACTTGTAATCGGTGTAATTGCATCAACAGGATAATGCTTATGAATACTTTTAAATTCTATATTATAAAAATAATTATCGTTTCATCAGTTGTTCAACTTGGAGGATTGCTTATTACAGATAATGGATTCAAAAAACTATTCAAACTTATTGGCAGTGTAATGTTGTTGGTTTCAATTGCATCTGTTCCGGGATGCGACAAACAATTTGATGTTAACACAAACTCTCAATATAATATTAATATTTCTGATTTTAACAGTATAAATGAAGAGTTTACTGAAAATGTTGAAAAAATCATTGAAAATGATCTGAAAGAGAGATTTTCGCTTGAATTTTTCAGAGTTAAAGTCACGAGTGATTATTATACAATGAAAATATATGTTAACGGTATGTTTTCGGAAGCTGAAAAAATTGAAATCGAAAAACATCTGAAAACAACCTACTGTACATCCCATGACGAGGTGAATGTCAACAATGAGTTTTATTGAAAAAGGATACAAGCTACTTATACGAAAAAAAACACTGCCGATTTTAATCTGTGTACTTTGTTTGGGGATATTTCTGGCTATATCCTCATCAAAAAATCTATTTTCCTTCGAAACAAAAGACAACGCATTAATGAACAACGAATATGCGCAAAAATCAGAAAGCGAAACTTTACCGGATAATTACAACAGCAATATTGAAAAAGAACTCGAAACAATTCTTTCTTATATCAAAGGGGTAGGTGAGGTTAAAGTTGAAATAATATTTAAATCCGGATATGAAAAAGTTGCCTTGAAAATCAGAGATGAAAACGGAAACGAAACAACTGTTTCGGAAAATAACGGTTCATCAACAAAACCATTTATAACCAAAGAAAATGCACCGGCAATAGAAGGTGTCATAATCGTTGCGGAATTTAACGGGAATATAGAAATCAGAAATGAAATGACAGAGTCTGTTTCATCTGTTTTAAATGTTCCCATACACAAAGTAAAAATTTTTGAAATGAAATAAGGAGAATATTTATGTTCATGGTAATAAAAAAGAAACACATTTCATTTGCGACCATTTGTATTTTATGTATTACATTGCTTTTTGTGCACAATTTGACCGATAATAACAAAAATGTTGAAACTAAAAGTGTGTATGAACCGGAGGATGCTCCCGATAACGGTGAAGCAATAGCTGTATCTTCACAGTATGATGAATACTGTACAGAGGCAAAAACCAACAGAGATATTACACGCAGCAAAACATGCGAACTTCTGAAAAACACTATAGATAACGAAAACACTTCACAGGAAGCAAAAAAAAATGCCGAAAACCAACTAATAAAACTCGCAAAAGATATGGATGATGAAATCAGATGTGAATCATTGCTTGCAGCAAAAGGATTAAATAATTGTGTTGTATTTATTTCTGATTCATCGGTAACAGTAACAGTTGAAAAAAAAGACTTCTCTTCTGAGGATGCAGCCAAGATTAACGATATAATTTTTGAACAAACAGGAAATAATAACATAAAAATAGTTGAAGTTAAATAATTTTTGTGTTATAATAAGAAAAAAACGGAGGTTTATTATGGAAAATATTAATGAAACAATAGAAAACAGCGGTTCAATCAAAATATCCGATGAAGTGATTGCAACTATTACTTCTGTTGCTGTATCCGAAATCGAAGGTGTTTGCGGACTTTCTGTATCGTTTGCCGGTGAAATTGCTCAAAAATTCACCAAAAAAAGCAATACAAAAGGGATCAAAGTTTCAACAAACGAAAATGAAACAACAATAGATATTAATCTTGTTGTTAAATATGGAATCCGTATACCGGAAGTGGCATGGGAAGTTCAGGATAATGTCAAAAAAACTGTAGAAAGCATGTCCGGACTTAAGGTTGCCAAGGTAAATATACATGTTGCAGGTGTTGAATTTGATTCTTCGGATGAAAAAAATACTGACACAAATAAAAATGAAGATTAATACTTTCTTTTTGTACGGAGGAAAACATGAGCAGAAAATCTGCGCGGGAAGCTGCATTTAAAACTATTTTTGAAATATCATTTCACACCGAAGAAACGCCATGTGAAATAATCAGTTTTGCTGTTGATTATCAGAAAGATGATTTGAAATCCGATAATGACAAAACTTATTTCAAAAAAGTAACAACGTTATGTTACGATAATCTCGAAAACATTGATAAACAAATATCAAAACATTTGAAAAATGACTGGACATTAGAAAGACTTTCGCGTGTTAATCTCTCCATTATCAGACTTGCCGCATGTGAAATGATTTATATGACAGATATACCTTATCAGGTATCTATCAATGAAGCGGTTGAGCTTGCAAAAAAATTCGGAGATGATGATTCACCTGCATTTATAAACGGAATTCTGGCTCCTATGACAGATCGGGGATAAGATATGCCTGTTGTAACTGTATCACAGTTAAATAACTACATGAAAAGGTATATAGATCAAAACTCGCATTTGTCTGATTTGTGGATTAAAGGTGAAATTTCAAATTATAAACATCATTACAGCGGACACATTTACCTTACTCTCAAAGATGACAGTTCCACTCTTAAAGCGGTTATGTTTAAAGCAAATGCTTTGACATTGAAATTCAAACCGAGTGATGGAATGAAAATCGTTGCATTTGGCAAAATCAGTGTTTACGAACCCGGAGGGACATATCAACTATATATTGATACAATGATACCCGACGGTAAAGGGGAATTGTATGCCGCATATGAACAACTAAAGGCAAAACTTTCAGATGAAGGATTGTTTGACGAAGACCACAAGAAAAAGCTTATCCCTTATCCCAAAAGAATCGGTGTTGTTACATCCGTTTCAGGTGCTGCTGTTCAGGATATTTTGAATGTGATTTCACGCAGATGTAAGAGCGTGGATGTTGTTATATACCCGGTTAAGGTTCAGGGGATTGGTGCCTCTGAATCTATTTGTGATGGTATCAGTTATTTTTCTGACAACAAAAATGTTGACATGATAATTATCGCAAGAGGTGGAGGAAGCATAGAAGACCTTTGGGCTTTCAACGAAGAAAATACAGCCAGGGCTATTTACGAATGCCAAATCCCTGTAATTTCCGGTGTTGGTCATGAAACGGATTTCACAATTGCTGATTTTGTAGCAGATTTCAGAGCACCCACACCATCTGCTGCAGCTGAAGTTGCAACACCTTCAACCGAGGAAACAATAAGACTTCTGAAAAATTATCAAAATCATCTGACATTTCAGATCGACAGTATATATTCAAAGTCACGCTCACTTGTTAAAAACATTGACAGCCGTAAAATGTATTATATTCTTATGCAGAACATAAGTGAATATTTTAGAATTTATGAAAATCTTAATATGAGAATTTTAGGATCATTTGATAAAAAAATATTAGAACATTCAAATTTAATCGAAAAATATTCAGCTACTATCGAGGCATTGAATCCCCGCAAGATTCTGAAAAGGGGATATACCATAACCACAAGCCCGGACGGAAGCATCAGTGATTTTTCACAAATTGTTTCCGGCGATGAGATTAATGTCATATTTGACAGTGGAAAACTTGAATGTATTGTACGGAGGGTTATACATGACAAAAAAGAGTAATGAAAATTTATCTTTTGAAGAATCACTAAAAAAACTCGAAGAGATTGTCTCTGCGCTTGAGAGTGGTAATGTGCCACTTGATGAAAGTATAAAACTATATGAAAGCGGTATTGTGCTTTCCAACAAATGCATAACTATTCTTGAAGAAGCAAAACAGAAAATTGAAATTATCAAAAGCGAAAATTTTGAAGCTAACAGTATTGATGCAGATGAAATAGTGGAGATTTAACATGAATTTTAAATTAGAATATGAAAATAGGATAAAAACAATTGATAAATATATATCGGACTATCTTAACTGTGCATATGCCGATTCACACCCCATACTTCGGGATGCAATGAGATATTCTGTGTTAAATGGCGGAAAAAGACTCCGTTCCATTCTTTGTATGGAGATTTGTTCAAGCTTTGGCGGAAAACCGGATGTGGCCATAAAATTCGCCTCTGCAATCGAACTTATTCATGCATATTCTCTTGTTCATGATGATTTACCGGCAATGGACAATGATGATATGAGAAGAGGACAACCCAGCTGCCATGCAAAATATGGTGAAGCAATAGGAATTTTATGTGGTGATGCGTTGCTCAACAGCGCATACGAACTCATGTCTTCGGCATGCAGTGATCAAGATACCATAAGTGCATTGAAAGTCATTGCTAACTGCGCCGGCGCTTGCGGCATGATTAACGGACAGATCTTAGATATTGAAATATCCGAAAAAAAGGAAGTTTCAGATAGTCTTTTTATTGAAATGATTGAACAAAAAACCATGGCTCTCATAAGAGCTTCTGTAATATCAGGCGCATTAATAGCAGGATGTACAAAAGAAGAACTTGAAGACATGGAAAAATTTGCATACAGTCTTGGTATTGCTTTCCAAATAAGAGATGATTTTGAAGATATGACCGAAGACATGGCAGATAAAGGGGATTCTCCGAATTTTATCAATTATCTCGGTGAAGATGAAGCACGTATTTTAATGGATAAACATGCTCGTGATTCTCTTGAGATTTTGAAACAGTACAATTGTGAATTTTTAATTTTAATGCACAACTTTTTGTTTGGTTATTAATCCTCATATAATTTACCGGGAGAGAACTATGGGTTTTTTAATAAACATTAATGATAAAGAATTTTTTAAAAAACTTAATAATGAAAATGTTCGTCCGATTGCCGACGAAATACGAAGATTCCTTGTCGATAACGTTATTAAATCCGGTGGTCATCTCGCTTCAAATCTTGGAGTGGTCGAACTGACACTTGCTATGTATAAAGTGTTTGATTTTCCAAAAGATAAAATTGTTTTCGATGTGGGTCATCAAAGCTATGTTCATAAAATTCTAAGTGGAAGAGCCGATAATTTCAGCACTTTGCGAAAACACGACGGATTATCAGGATTTCCTAAAAGGAGCGAAAGTCCGTATGACAGCTTTAATACCGGACATTCAAGCACATCACTTTCAGCCGCGCTCGGAATTGCAAAAGCAAGAGATCTTAACGGAGATGATTACAACGTTATTGCATTCATTGGCGATGGTGCACTTGGCGGTGGCATGGCTTTTGAAGCCTTAAATGATTCCGGTGCAGGTGAGACAAAGCTTATTATCGTTCTCAACGACAACGAAATGTCTATAAACAAAAATGTTGGCGGACTGTCTTCACATCTTAGCATGCTTAGACTGAGCAAAAAATATATCAATGTCAAAGACAAGGTCAATCGTTTCTTCAATAAATTCGGCAAGCCCGGGCAAACGATAAGTAAATTTGTAAAAAAAATGAAACGTGCCATCAAATTTGCAACAATTAACACTCCGGTATTTGAAGAGCTTGGACTCACCTATATCGGACTCATTGACGGACATAATATTGATGATTTGACTGTTGCTTTTGAAAAAGCAAAATCTACTGATGGACCCGTCCTGATTCACGTTGTAACCAAAAAAGGCTGCGGATACGAACCCGCGGAAAGAAACCCTGATATTTACCATGGTATCCCGCCACACTTCAACCCCGAAAATGTTAATAATAACATAACATATACATCTGTTTTCGGAGATTATATAACAAGAAAAGCAGAATCTAACAAAAAAATATCGGTTATCACTGCAGCAATGACATCCGGATGCGGACTTAACCTATTCGCATCAAAATTTCCCGACAGATTTTTTGATGTGGGTATCGCTGAGGAGCATGCTGTAACATTAGCGGCAGGACTTGCATGCGAAAATATCATACCGGTTTTCTCGGTATATTCAACATTTCTTCAACGGGGATATGATCAGATTTTGCATGATGTATGCATACAAAATCTTCATGTTGTTTTCTCTATTGACCGTGCAGGTGTAGTTGGTGAAGATGGAGAAACACATCAAGGTCTTTTTGATTTGTCATATTTAACACACATCCCTAATATGACCGTGCTTGCTCCGGCAACTCAAAAAGAATTTGAACAGATGATGGACTATGCAATTGACAAATGTGAAGGCCCTGTTGCTGTCAGATTTCCAAAAGCGAAAATTAATAACACAAATAATTCAGATTTTGAAATATCAAAAATTGAAACAATAAACTCAACCGGTAATAACGTTGTTATTTTCTCAGTTGGCAGAATGCTTGATCTCGCAAATGAAGTTTTTGAAAAATTAAATGCAGAAAACATTTCATCAACACTTTGTAATGTAAGAACTATAAAGCCGGTCAACACTGATGAACTAAACAATTATTTGAGCAAATGTACTCTTGCAGTTACAATTGAGGATAATGTAATTTCAGGGGGCGCAGGTCAGTATTTATGCAATACAGCAAATAGAGAACACCGTTCAAAGTTTATACATTTTGGGTTCCCTGACTCATTTGTTGAACATGGAAGTCAGATTGAACTAATGAAAAAATACGGACTCAGCGCAGAAAATATTATTTCTAATATTAAGAAAGAACTGATGAATTAAAATGAGTAACAGAATAGATGTTGAAATGGTAACCAAAGGTCTTGTCGAAAGTCGCGAAAAAGCGAAAGCGCTCATCATGGCCGGGATAGTTTATGCAGATAACGAAAAAGTTCTGAAAGCCGGTGACAAGGTAAAGGATGGCGCACAAATTGAAATCAGGGGTCAAAAATTACCCTTTGTCAGTCGCGGAGGATTAAAACTTGACAAAGCTGTAAAAGTTTTTGAACTCAATTTTGATTCCTTTGTTTGTATGGATATAGGCGCATCAACCGGTGGTTTTACTGACTGTATGTTGCAAAACGGTGCGTCAAAAGTCTATGCCGTTGATGTAGGTTATGGACAACTTGCATGGAAATTACGCAATGATGAGCGTGTCGTAAACATGGAACGAACAAACATAAGATATCTTGATTTTGATTTAATTGAAGAAGAAATTGATTTTGTTGCAACAGATGTTGCTTTTATATCAATTAAGCATGTTCTTCCGATAGCGTTTAAACTTCTCAAAACCGGCGGTCAAATGGTTGCGCTAATCAAACCGCAGTTTGAAGCAGGTAAGGAAGAAGTGGGAAAAAAAGGTGTTGTAAGAGATGCCAATGTTCACAAAAAAGTTATTTCTGATTTGATTTCATTTGCATTTGAAACAGGTTTTTCGATAATAAGCCTTGATTACTCTCCGATAAAAGGACCTGAAGGTAATATTGAGTTTTTAGTTTTGTTGCAAAAAACTGAAGAATCAACAAATAACATTACAGAACAAATTATTAATGAAGTTGTTTATAAATCACATATGATTGGTAGGTAAGTGTAATATGAGTTATAATTCCAAACCCGATAAATCCGGAAATTCTTATTTTGCATCTGTAAACGAGGCCGATAAAGCGGATTCGGAATACGATACTCTTTTAAATGGTATTTTCGACTCATTTTATTCAGAGTGGCAGAATGCTGATGTTGTTTTAAAGGATAATCATCAGCCAAAAGAAAAGAGGACATGGAATTCTGAAACAAAACATAATGAAATTAAACATAATACCTCGAGTAAAAACATTCACAAAGATCATCGCAAAAGAGTAAGAAATAAGTTCTTGCAGTACGGTCTGGATTCTTTTACTGATATTGAAGTTTTAGAACTTTTATTGTATTATTCAATTCCTCAACGCGATACAAATGAACTCGCACATAAATTACTTGACAAATTCGGTTCCCTGAAAGCTGTCCTTAATGCTGAATATTATGATTTGATGGAAGTTAACGGCATCAGCGAAGTATCTGCTTCATTGATAGTTTTACAAAGAGAAATATCGAAATACGTAAGAACAAAAGAATATGACACGGTTACTTTAGATACTTCTCTTAAGGCCGGTCGATTTTGTTGCAAATACTTTGGCAGTCATGTGGAAGAAAGTCTAATTGTTATTTTTCTTGATTATTATGATAATATTGAAGATATTGTTGTCATAAGCAACGGAGACGAAACAGAAACAGGCTTCTATACTCGCAAAGTATTTAAGGAAGTATTACGTAGACGTAGCGTGAAAATCACAATTGCGCACAATCACCCCGGAGATAATCCCGAACCATCAGCCAACGATATATCTGCAACACAACGTCTGGTAGCTCAGCTTTCAGAAATGGGAATAACATTAAAAGATCATATAATCTGTGCCGGTGAGCGACACGTAAGCCTGTCGGATAGAGGGTTACTTGAAAAAGTATAACAATAAAGGAGATATTAAAATGGTATATATTATGCTTGCACAGGGATTTGAAGAAATTGAAGCATTGGCAGTTGTTGATATTCTGAGAAGAGGCGAATTAAACATTAATACTGTTTCAATAACAGAAAATAAAACAGTTGTCGGAGCACATGGTATTTCTGTAATTACAGACATTACAATAGGGGATATGAGTGAAGACTTTGAAGCTCTTATTCTTCCGGGTGGAATGCCGGGAACTTTAAATCTAAAAAATTGCAAAATATTAGAACAGATTATTATAAAAGCCAATAACGACAAGAAGATTATCGGAGCAATTTGTGCTGCACCCATGATCTTAGGAGAACTTGGCTTACTTAAAGATAAAACCGGAACCTGTTATCCATCATTTGAAAATCACCTCAACGGATGTGATTTCAAAGAATCAAGAGTTTGCGTCAGCCAAAACATTATCACTTCACGAGGTGCCGGAACAGCTCATGATTTTGCATTTGAAATTCTAAAGCAACTCCAAAACGAGGAGATTAGCAAAAATGTACGTAAATCAATGCTATATGATATCAAATAAAGCCGAGCTTCGTTCAAGATTTAAAAGTGTGCGAAATTCCGTAACAGGGTCCGAAAGAAAAACTAAGCAAGATAAAATAAATAATAATTTTTATGAATTTTTAAATCTGCTGAATATTACCGGCGGAAACATTTTTATTTATAAATCGTTTGCATCAGAGGTCGAAACAGGAGAGATAATCAAAAATTTATCTGATATAGGTTATAAAATTTTAATTCCGAAATGCAATGTGTCAGACGAAACTATGACTGCAACAGTTTATAATCCTACAAAAAAACAAACTGTGAATGAGTATGGTATAACTGAAATGAAAAATTCAGATTACGCAGATGATAAAATTGACTTAATTATAGCTCCGGGAATATGTTTTGACAGATTTGGTTCCAGAATTGGTTTTGGCAAAGGTTATTATGATAAGTTTATAAATTCACTGGCATATAAACCGATTGTTGTTGCAATTTGTTTTTCTGAACAAATTTTCGACGGAGAGATTCCGAGAGATGAGCATGACTGTATAATGGACTACATAATAACAGACAAAGAGATAATTTATACGAAAGAGAAGAAGTAATATTCCGAATGGCGATTTCGCAAAATTAAAATTTTGCGAAATGAGGGAGGCTTTTTTATGCTTAAAAAAAATAACAGCAAATTTAGCGATGTTCCTGATATATTGAGGAATTATCTCAATTTCATGCTTGTTATTAAAGGTCGGTCTGAAAATACAGTAAAAGAATATTATTATGATTTAAAAACATTTTTCAAATATCTTCAGGCAGTTACAAATGATTTAGATATTTTGAATCTTGAAAATGTTTCTCTCGATAATTTTGATGAAAACATTCTAAAAGAAGTTACACTGAATGATTTATATGAGTTTATGACCTACATAAACAATTTCAAATCATCTAACGACAGCTACAAAGCACGAAAAGTTGCAAGTCTTCGGTCGTTTTATAACTATCTTAATGTTAAGATCGGATTTATGGAAACAAATCCTGCAGTTAATCTTGATACACCAAAACTAAAAAAAAGACTTCCTCGTTTTTTAACACTTGAAGAAAGCATCGCTCTTTTAAAATCAATCGACGGCAAACATAAAGAAAGAGATATTGCAATTTTTGTGCTTTTTTTAAACTGCGGACTCAGACTTTCGGAATTGGTCGGAATAAATATCAGCAATATAAATTTTTCCAAAAAAACTCTTCGTGTGATCGGTAAAGGAAATAAAGAGAGGTTTGTATATCTTAATGATCTTTGCATAAGTGCAATTAATTCTTATTTGGTGGTCAGACCCGGTGATAATATTTTGTATGACGACCGAGACGCTCTTTTTATCAGTGATAAAAACAGACGAATTTCAAACCGTATGGTTGAACTTTTGGCAAAAAAATATTTTAAAGCTGCAGGAATTGACGAAACAAGATATTCACCACACAAGCTTCGTCATACAGCTGCAACAGTAATGTATAAAGAAGGAAATGTGGATATAAAAACTCTTCAAGAAATTCTTGGTCACGTCAGCATTTCAACAACACAAATTTATACACACATAAATGATAGTGACATGAAGAAAGCAGCAGATAATAATCCTTTTAACGCAATAAAACTTGATGAATAAAAACGAAAGCATATCATTCTGTATGATATGCTTTCTGTATAATAAATCTATTAATCAAGTTTAAGAACTGCCATAAATGCTTCCTGAGGAACTTCAACATTTCCAACCTGACGCATTCGTTTTTTGCCCTCTTTTTGCTTTTCAAGAAGTTTTTTCTTTCGCGTTATATCACCACCGTAACATTTGGCGAGAACATCTTTCCTCATAGCCTTAACAGTTTCTCTTGCAATGATTTTGTTGCCAATTGTAGCCTGAATGGGAATCTCAAAAAGCTGTCTGGGAATTGATTCTTTGAGTTTTTCCGCTATTCGTCTGCCTCTTGCATATGCCTTTGATTCATGAACAATAAATGAAAGTGCATCGACCATATCGCCATTCAAAAGCATATCAAGTTTAACAAGATCAGATTTCTGATATCCCTTCAAATCATAATCGAAAGATGCATACCCCTTTGTTCGTGATTTAAGAGCATCAAAAAAGTCATAAATTATTTCATTAAGCGGCAATTCATAGTGAAGGACAACCCTTGTATCATCAATATATTCCATATTTTTAAAGGTCCCTCTCCTATCCTGACAAAGCTCCATAATGTTTCCTACAAATTCGGTTGGGAGCATTATGGATGCATCAACAATAGGTTCTTCCATGTATTCAATTTCTGATACCGACGGCATGTTGGTAGGATTATCAATATTAATCGTTTCGCCGTTTGTTTTGGTGATTTTGTATATAACACTGGGGGCTGTAGTTACAATGTCAAGATTATATTCTCTTTCGATGCGTTCCTGGATGATTTCCATATGCAAAAGTCCAAGGAATCCGCAACGAAAACCAAATCCGAGAGCAATTGAAGTTTCAGGTTCAAAAGTAAGAGAAGCATCGTTTAGTTGAAGTTTTTCCAAAGCTTCACGTAAATCAGGAAATTTTGAACCATCGGCAGTGTAAATGCCGCAAAATACCATTGGATTAACCTTTTTATAACCGGGCAGAGGAACTAACGCAGGATGATCTACAGTTGTGACAGTGTCCCCTACTCTTGCATCAGTTACATTTTTTATAGATGCTGCAATATATCCTACTTCACCGGCACATAGTTTATCAGAAAGAACGGTACCCATAGGCGAAAGATAGCCCACCTCAACAACAGAGAACTCTTTCCCTGTTGCCATAAATCTTATAACATCATCTTTTTTTACCTCTCCATCTTTAATTCTTACATAAACAATAACGCCTTTGTACGCATCATAATAAGAATCAAAAATTAAAGCTTTAAGAGGTGCATCTATATCTCCCGAAGGAGGAGGCACAAGTTCAACAATTTTCTCAAGAACATCTTCAATACCAATGCCGTTTTTGGCGGAAATCAAAGGTGCATCCTGAGCTTCAATACCAATTACATTTTCAATTTCGTCTTTAACATCATCAGGTCTCGCACTCGGGAGATCTATTTTGTTAATAACAGGAACAAGTTCAAGATCATGGTCAACTGCCAGGTATGTATTGGCAAGAGTCTGAGCTTCGATTCCCTGAGCAGCATCAACAACAAGAACCGCACCTTCACAAGCAGCAAGACTACGTGAAACCTCATAGTTAAAGTCAACATGTCCCGGGGTATCAATTAGATTAAAGATGTACTCCTCTCCATCAGAAGCTTTGTATATTAACTTAACAGCTCTTGCTTTAATGGTGATTCCTTTCTCTTTCTCAAGATCCATATTATCCAATATCTGATCTTCCATCTCTCTTTCAGTGAGAACACCGGTTTTTTCGAGCATACGATCGGCAAGGGTAGATTTACCGTGGTCTATGTGCGCAATTATACAAAAATTTCTTATTTTATTCTGTCTTTCAGACATATTCAGTCTCCTTGCTTTCAAATTATTAGCTAATTATATCACAAAAATAATATTTTGACAATATATATTATAAATAATATTTCAGAAAAATAAGCCCTGCGCTATGCGCAGAGCTTATTTTTCATACTTCGTCGTGCTTAGGGACAAGGTTTTTAAACAGTATCGATATAGACCAGATACCTGCGAGCCCGACAATCGTATATACTATCCTCGAAAGAATGGACATTTGTCCGCCGAATGCCAGTGCAACAAGATCTATGCCGAAAAGTCCGATAAAAGCCCAGTTCAACGCACCAATTATGACTATAACCAACGCTGTTTTGTCAAACATAATTCATCATCTCCAATAATATTGTGTGAAAATTCAAATAATTTATTCATAATTAATTTCAAAATCACTTGTAAAATTTATCAATTGGTGTTATAATTAAAAAATATAATATCATGAGTTAGTTTATGCTGGAAAGTCAAATTATATAGGGAGTGAATTGAAACTTGAAGAAAATACTCAGAGTAATATCTCTTAATCCTGTATATTATTTATGGTTGCTTTTTGTGTTTGTATGCATATCTTTATTATATGATTATAAAATCGCCTTTATACAAGCTGTTTTCACAATATTATTAACTGTAGTTTTTGTTTTTGCCGAAAAACGAAAAAAAAGTCAAATATCAAAATTTGTAAAAAGCATGGATATAGATTTGGTATATACTGAATTCAGAAGCTTAACAGATTTTTTTATTCCTGTTGCTATTATCAGCAAAAACAGTACAATTCAGTGGACGAACAAAAGATTTGACGAAATCTGTAATGAGGATGTAACCTACAATCACTCCGTATCAGAATATATACCGGGTTTTTCCATAAACGATTATGTTGTTGATGATAACAAAAATATAATTAAATATGAAATTAAGTTCAACGACAATTCATATATTGTTTTCGGAGATATTATTTATTATGACGAGAATAATGACGACGATTTTTATATAGTCACATATTGGTATGATAATACAAAATATGACAAACTCAAATTACAGCATTATTCTGAATCATTTGTAAGTTGTGTAATTGTAATAGATAACTATGATGATGTAATGCAGAGTACAAACAACGCCGATAAACCTCAGCTCACAGCGTTTATGGAAGAATCTCTCGATTCAATTGCTCAGGATGCAAACGGAATTTTAAACAAGTATGAAAAAGACAGATACTTCCTTTATATTCAAAAATCATATCTTGACAAAATGATAACTGACAATTTTACTTTTCTTGAGGACTTTAAAAAAATCCTTGCCGGAAACAAGGTTGCTCCAACCCTGAGTATAGGCATCGGAACAGATGGTCAGACACTACAGCAAAATGATGTATATGCATATTCTGCCCTCGATATGGCTTTAGGTCGAGGCGGCGATCAGGTTGTAATTAAAGATGATGATCAATTCCGATTTTATGGCGGCAAAACCCAAGAAGTTGAGAAAAGAACAAGAGTAAAAGCAAGAGTTGTATCTCAGGCAATGAGGGAAATCATACTCGATTCAAAACAGATTTTTATCATGGGTCATAAATATGCCGATGTTGATGTTTTAGGTTCAGCTCTGGGGCTATATTCCATAATACGATCCTTGGGAAAAAACGCTAAAATTGTTATGGAAACATACAATCAGACCGTAGAAAGATATTTGAATAAATACAATGATTTGTACTCTAATATCATTGTCAGCAAACCATATGCTAATGAGTTTATCACGCCGGACACACTGCTTCTCGTTGTAGACACTCAAAAATATTCTCTTGTGGAAGAGCCTGCCCTTCTTGATGTTACAAAAAACACGATAGTTATAGATCACCACAGAAAAAGTACAGATTTCATAAAGGACTCTCTTATAACATACCACGAGCCATATGCTTCTTCAGCCAGTGAACTTATTACAGAAATAATTCAATATATATCAGAGACAAAGCTCAACAAATCAGAGGCAGAAGCTTTATATGCCGGAATTTTTATGGATACAAAGAATTTCACTTTTAAAACAGGTGTTCGTACATTTGAAGCGGCTTCATATCTCAAACGATGCGGTGTAGATACAATAGAAGTTAAAAAACTTTTCCAGATTAATTTAAACACTTTTGTAAAAAAATGGGCAATTATAGAACAAGCTTCAACATATCGTGAAAAGGTTGCCATAGCAGTATGTGAAAAGAATGATGAAGATATGCAGACCGTTGTAGCTCAAGCTGCTGATGAAATGCTTAATATAACAAACATTTCTTCATCGTTTGTTATTTGTGATATGGGCGATAAAATTATTATCAGTGCAAGGTCATTTGGTGATATAAATGTTCAGGTTATCACCGAAAAGCTCGGCGGCGGAGGTCACATGACTATAGCCGGAGCTCAACTTTCAGATACAACCACAGATGAAGTATATGAAAAATTAATAAAAGTTATAGATGAATATTTAGGTTAGAAAGGATGATTTTATAATGAAAGTCATATTTATTAAAGATTTAAAAGGCCAGGGCAAAATTGGTGAAGAAAAAAACATCAGTGACGGATATGCCAAAAACTTCCTTATTCCAAAGGGATATGCTGTAGAAGCAACGGCATCAAACATTAATGATTTCAAAGGAAAAAAAGATTCCGAAAAATATAAGAAGGAACAAGAAATCGAACAAGCTCAGCAAATGAAATCGAAAATTGACGGAATAACTTTGACAATAAAAACAAAATGCGGAGATAACGGAAAATTATTCGGTTCTATAACAAGCAAAGATTTGTCAGAAGAGCTAAAAAAACAGCATTCAATTTCTGTTGACAAAAAGAAAATTGTTCTCCCTGACGGAATTAAAACAACAGGCAATCATAAAGTCGAAATCAAACTTTATTCAGGAATTACAGGTTTACTAAATATAAATATTATCAGTGAATAATAAAGGAGTTTTAATCATGGCATCAGAAATTGTGAGAAATATGCCTTGCAACGTTGAAGCCGAACAATATGTTCTTGGAGCGGCTATTTTTGATAACGATTGTGTTGCTGATATTATGAGCTCTTTAAAAAGCGAAGAATTTTATCTTGAGCAACACAGGGTTATATATGAAGCTATGATATCAATTTCAAATCGTGCAGAGCCAATAGACTTCGTTACATTGAAAAGTCAGTTGGGAATTAATTTCGATACGGTTGGAGGTATTGAATATCTTACAAAAATGCGCTTAATGGTTTCAACCACCTCGAACTTAAAATATCACATTAAAATAATCAAAGATAAATATCTTCTGAGAAGTCTTATAAATGCAGGTAATGATATTGCAGCTATCGGATACGAACAAAAAGATGATCTTCCTGTAATACTCAGTGCTGCCGAAAAGAAGCTTTTTGATATTCTCCAGAACAAAAACACCGCAGAACTAACTCATATAAAAGAAGTTTTGGCACAAAATCTTGCAAAACTGGAAGAAATGGTACAAAAGAAGGAAAAGATTACGGGCGTCCCTACCGGATTTAAAATACTTGATCTCAAAACTACCGGTCTGCAACCTTCCGATCTTGTTCTTGTTGCTGCAAGACCTGCAATGGGAAAAACAAGTTTCGCACTGAATATAGCAACCAATGCAGCTCTCTATGCAAATGTTCCCGTTGCAATTTTCAGTCTTGAAATGAGCAAAGAACAATTGACAAATCGTATCCTTTGTTCGGAAGCTTTAATTTCAAATGAAAAAATGAAAATTGCAGATGTAGGTCCGGAGGATATTGCAAAACTTGCTTCAACAATCAATACATTATCCAAAGCTCCAATATATATTGATGATACAGCCGGTATAACGGTTACTGAGATTAAATCTAAATGCAGAAGATTAAAATTAAAAGGTGAGCTTGGCCTTGTCGTTATTGATTATCTTCAACTAATTCAGGGTAATTCAAGAGACAGCAGACAAAACGAAGTTGCCGAAAACAGTCGACTGCTTAAAATAATGGCAAAAGATCTTGATGTTCCGGTAATTTGTCTTTCTCAGCTCAGTCGTGCACCCGAGCAGCGTCCCGACCACAGACCTGTTCTCAGTGACCTCAGAGACTCAGGTTCAATCGAACAGGATGCCGATATGGTTATGTTTTTATACCGTGACGATTATTATAATCAGGAAACTGAAAAAAAGAATGTTTCCGAGTGTATAATAGCAAAATTCAGAAACGGAAGCGTAGGTACTGTTGAACTTGGATGGCGTGGTGAATTTACTCGCTTTACCAATCTCGAACAAAAGTATTAAGGGGTTGTTAATTATTGATTGACAAAGTAAAAAAAACAATATCCTCTCTCGGTTTAATTGAACCAAATGACAAAATTTTGGTCGCACTGTCAGGAGGAGCAGATTCAGTATTTTTAATACATATGCTTCATTATTTGAAGAATGAATACTCATTAACTCTTGGTGCAGCCCATGTCAATCATTGTATAAGAGGTGAAGATGCAAATAAAGATCAAAATTTTTGCAAATCATTATGTGCTAAACTTGATATCCCCTATCATACCGTAGATATTGATATTCCGAAATTAGCCAAGGATAATAAAATATCTGAGGAAACAGCAGGCAGAAATGCAAGGTATAATTTTTTCAATGAAATATCGCATATATATAATTATGATAAGATTGCTGTTGCACATAATATGAATGATAGTGTAGAAACTCTGATTATAAACCTAATACGCGGTTGTTCATTAAACGGATTATGCGGAATCAAACCTAAAAACAAAAATATTATACGTCCAATTTATAATGTTGAAAGATATGAAATTGAAAATTATCTCTCAGATAACAACATTGAATTTTGCACAGACAAAACCAACTTTGAAAATATTTATACACGCAACAAAATCAGAAACTGCATTATTAATCAAATGAAAGAAATTAATCCTTCAGTTGTAAAAACTATTTTTTCAAATATAAAGAATTTTAATGATGATAATGAATATTTTGAAAAATTAAGTGACGACATTATAAATGAATCATGCTCTCCGGGAAATATTTCAATTGATATATTTCGTTTCAAAACGTTTCCTAAACCAATAAAGAAACGTGTAATACTAAAATGTCTGCATTATGTATGCAACTATGAAGGTGATGTGGAAAGTAAACACATCGACATATTATTACAAGATTTAAAAAACGGCCAAGTGTTTGATATGCCTCACTCTGTAAAAGTATATGTTACAAATGATAAAATAATTTTTTCGGCAAAACACCAAAATACAGCGGGTTTCGAAATACCTGTTTCAGTTGACGACATAATTAAAACAGACAAAGAAACAAGTATTATACTCTCCCGAGTATCTAAGGCTGATTTTAATGATAAGAACTCACTATATATTGACTATGATAAAGTATGTTTCGATAAACTTGTTTTAAGAAGCAAAAAAGAAGGAGATAAAATCAGACCTTACGGAATGAAGGGGACTAAAAAATTAAAACAATTGTTTAACGACCTGAAAATTCCATCGTTTGAACGAGGTAATATACCAATTTTATGTGAATCAGATAAAATTGTTGCAGTTATTCCGTATCGTATATCGGATGATTTTAAAATTACGGATAAAACAAAAAATATTTTAAGAATACAAATGATAAAGGAGAATAAGTAAATGTCAGAGAAGAATATATGTGAAAAAATTCTTTTTTCTCAGGAAAGAATAGCCGAGAGAGTTTCTTCGATAGGCAAGCAAATATCCGAAGAATACAAGGATAAAGAAGTTATTTTTGTTTCAATATTAAATGGATCATTTATGTTTACTTCGGATTTGATGAAATGCATTACTATTGACTGTCTTGTTGATTTCATGCAGATTTCAACCTATGGAAATGATACTTCAACAAGCGACAATTTTTTGCTGAAAAAAGATTTATCATTGGATATTAAGGGTAAAGATATAATTGTAGTTGAAGATATTATCGACAGCGGATATACCCTCAGCCAATTAAAAGAATACCTCGAAGCCAAGAATCCATCTTCCCTTAAAATTGCAACTCTTATCGACAAACCTGCAAGAAGGAAAAATGAAGTAAAAGCTGACTATGTAGGATTTGTTATGGACGAAGATTATTTTATTGTCGGATACGGTCTTGACTTTGCTCAAAAATACAGAAATCTTCCATATATTGGTGTTTTGGAAGAACATATATATTCATAAATTATAAGGAGGTAATATATTTTGGGTAATTTTATTAAAAGATTCGGATTCTGGATAATACTTATTATTGCACTACTTGTTGCATATTCTCTAATCAGCGATTTTACCGGTAGCGAAAACATCAGTTTTTCAAAATTAATTAGTGAAATCAAATCAAATAATGTTACAGAACTCGAATACGAAGAAAATTTTGTTACAATAACGTTGAAAGATGGAAAGAAGTATAATTCGTATATTCCTGAACGTGATATGCTGTACGAACACGCAGGAAGTGAAATTGTCGAGCAAAATGATAAAGGAACATTAAAAATAACTACGCCGGAGCCCGAAGAATATCCATGGTGGCTGTCAATGTTACCAACCATAATAATGGTTGTAATTATGATAGGATTCTTTATAATGATGTTTAAACAAGGCGGTGGCTCCGGAAGAAATACCATGAATTTCGGCAAGAGCAAAGCCAAGCTTCACAGCTCATCCAAAGATAACGTAACATTTAAAGATGTTGCAGGTGCAGATGCTGAAAAAGAAGAACTTGAAGAAATCGTTGAATTTTTAAAATCCCCTCAAAAATTCCAGGCACTTGGTGCTAAAATACCCAAAGGTGTTCTTCTTGTCGGACCTCCGGGAACCGGTAAAACCCTTCTTGCTAAAGCTGTCGCAGGCGAAGCAAAAGTACCGTTTTTTTCCATAAGCGGTTCTGATTTCGTTGAAATGTTTGTCGGTGTCGGTGCCTCACGTGTCCGTGACTTATTTGAAAATGCTAAGAAGACTGCACCATCAATTATCTTTATTGATG
>JAFQBA010000048.1 GCA_017416845.1 Clostridia bacterium | reverse complement strand
GGACGGAGCTGCTTTGACACAAAATTTTTGAATTTATGTGCCAAAGGATTTCGCTTCGCTCATCTGTCAGCAACCGTCCCCCGATGGCATTTTGTGCATTAGCGAATTGCTTCAACCTCATTTGTACTTAGCCCTACAAATTCAAATTTAAACAAATAATGTTTACATCTTAAATATATCACACATTTACGGCAATTACAACATCTTAATATTATGTATTGATTTTACAATTTTTTAAGACGAAAAGCAAGACAAAATGAGCAATATATTAGACAAAATCAAAACTCTATTGCAATTTAAACACGAATGTAGTATTCTTACTATAATACAACAAAAAAGAGGGCTTGGATATGATGAATGACAGCCACTTAATGCTCAGATGCGGCGACCTCAATTGCCCTTATCACATAAACCCCCAGCTTGAGGTTTTGTATGTTAAAAACGGTAGCATAACAGTGAGTTATGAGAACAGGCAAATTACGGTTTCTTCCGGCGAAGCAACCATTGTTTTGCCCTACAGCATTCACGGTTTTGAGGCAGACTCAAAATGTGATGCAATGGTTTTCATGTTTTCAAATACCATTGCAGAAGTGATTTCTGCAAACATCGGTTTTGAAAATAAATTTGTGATTTCGGATGAAACAGCCGCCTTTGTTGAACATATTCTGGAAAAACAAAATCTCAACCCCATAGATGCAAAAGCGTTGTTTTATGCTTTTGTGTGTGAATCTCCTCACATAAATTCCGAGGAGCAAACAAAAAATGAACACCTCAGAAGCATTGTGGAGTGGATTTACAAAAACATCGGAGAAAAAATTACTCTTGATGACGCATCGAAGGAGTTTGGCATAAGCAAGCGAAGCCTGACATCACTTTTTAAAAACCGACTAACCATCACGTTTAACGATTTCTTAAGCGGCATTCGTGTGGAAAAAGCAAAGAATATGCTTCTTAAAAACGAACTCACAATTACTCAAATCGCTTATGAATGCGGATTTGGAAGCGTGAGAAATTTTAATCGTGTTTTTCTTCGCTTTGCAAAATGCAATCCCGGTGAATATAAAAAATTAATGAAATAATAAGGAGAACTATAAATCATGTCACTTTTTTCGTCCACACTAAACAACATAGCTTTTCTTTTCGGCTTCATAGCAATCGGCTTTGTGATTTCAAAGCTTAAGCTTCTTCCCGAAAAATCATCGGCAGTGCTTTCGAAGCTTGAAAATATGCTTTTTATTCCTGCGTCGGTCCTTGGTACTTTCTCGACCAATTTCACGCAGGATAAGCTTGGTTCATACAGTGAGCTTCTTATGATTAGTGCAATCATTGAAATCATTGTTATTCCTCTCGCTATTATCATTCCAAAGCTTGTTACCAAAGACCGCTATGTACAAAAGATTTATACCTACGGACTTTCATTTTCAAATTTCGGATTCATGGGTTATGCCGTGGTGCTGAGCCTTTTCCCCGAAATTTATGATTCATATCTCATATTCACGCTTCCTCTTTGGATTGCAATTTATCTGTGGGGCGTGCCGAGACTTCTCATTGCAAACTCGGGACAGCATCAGAGCTTTAAAGAAAGTCTCAAATCCTTTGTAAATCCCATGTTTGTATGCATGATAATCGGCATGATAATAGGTATATCGGGAATCAAATTGCCCAACTGGACATCAAAGCTTATTTCCGATTCTGCAAGCTGTATGTCACCTGTGGCAATGCTTCTCACCGGTATTGTGGTGTCATCCATATCGCTCAAGAAAACATTTACAACGATTCGTACATATGTTGTGTCGATAATTCGTTTGGTAATTTTCCCGCTTGCATTTCTCGCAATTGCACACTTTGTTAAGCTTCCCGAAGTTGCGTTTTTGTGTGCTCTTTGTTCCCTTGCAATGCCCCTTGGACTAAATACAATTGTAATTCCCTCGGCATTTGGCAAGCCAACCGATGATGCTGCAGGCATGGCGGTCATATCACACCTTCTTTCGGCAATAACAATACCGCTGATATTTATGCTTGTGTAAAATGGCAATATCAAATTCAATCTCTGCATATTCATCTTCAATGATGTGTGCAGAGATTTTTTTCTGTATAGAAATTTGCGTAAGATTTCGTTCACGAGATATGATGTTAACGAAACTATGCTTGCGAATTAACCACAGGTACTGTCTGCTTTTTATGGGATTGAATATTAAGAAATGTATTATCCGCTTAGTATTGACAGCAGATATTAAGATATTATATAATAAAAATATAATCAAACGAAGGGAGGTAATTCGGTAATCGAAGTAAATTCGGTTGCTGAGACTGTGTATGACAAAGGTATTTAAATTATTTTCTGCCATTATGTGTGCTGTCATGATAATGACCGGGTACACAACCGTTACAACATATGCCGATGAAGACATTGCCACCGGCAATTTTGGTGACAATATAACATGGACTTTAGACGGAAATGTTCTTATGTTGACCGGGAATGGTGATGGGTCGGATTTTGAAAGTGATATTACAAATCCGTCCATTGATTCTAAATTGCGTTCAATGGTTTATTCGATTGTTATCGGTGAAGGAATTACTTCCATCGGTGAAAATACTTTTAACGGATTTTACAGACTTGAAAGCGTCTCTTTTCCAAAGTCAATTGAAAGCATAGGCAAACGGGCGTTTTATGATTCAAATCTCCGTAATCTGCAATTCCCCGAGCAATGTTCACTATCGATTATAGGAGAAGAAGCTTTTTCATCCATATTCCCTCTTGAAACAGCAGACCTTTCCAACTGCAAAAAGCTTAAAACCATCGAAGCGGGGGCTTTTGCCGATTGCAGTGAGTTTACACGCGTCATTTTTCCGCAAAACGGGGTTTTAAACACAATTGAAAGCGGTGCATTTGAAAATAATACCAATATCATAAGAGTGTCTATACCGGATACTGTCGAAACTATTGGGCAAAAGGCTTTTTCAGGATGCAATGCAATGATATCTGCGGTTATTCCGTCTTCGGTCACTTTTATCGGAGAAAAAGCTTTTGATAACACCAAAGCAGTTGTGTTTGGAACAGACGGAACCGAAGCTCGCAGAGCTGCAAGTGCAAATAATCTCCGTTTTGAAGAAGGAGACGGCTCAGAGGCTGTTGTAATAAGGCAAGGCAAGGTATCCGAAACAATTTCATGGACTTTTGATACAAACGGAACCCTTGTTGTGAGCGGAAGCGGATATATAGGTGATTTTCCGTCGTCTATGTCTGCTCCGTGGTATTATGTAAGTTCAGCTATAACACAGCTTGTTATAGAAGAAGGAATAACGGGCATCGGCAGAGAAAATTTTGCCACATTTCGCCGTCTTGAAAGTGTATCATTTCCCCAAAGTCTTGCTACAATTGGAGAATATGCATTTTCCGGATGCAGTTCAATCAAAAAAATAACTCTTCCCGAAGGACTTGCGACAATTGCACCTTACGCATTTTATTCATGCAAGTCATTAAAGGAATTTCATATTCCCTCAACAACATATTATGTTGACCCATGGGCAATTCAAGAGCTTGAATCTCTTGAAAAATTCTCTGTGGCACAAGGAAATACGGTGTATTATGCCGACGAATGCGGAGTTCTTTTCACATCGGATAAAACAAAGCTCATACAATATCCCACATCGTGCAAGATCACTGCATACATCATTCCCCAAAGCGTAACAGCTTTTGATGAGAGAGCTTTTTCGAATACGAAATATCTTGAAGAGGTTTCCTTTGACAGCACTTCTGTAGTTGAAACCATTGACAACTCACTTTTTTCAAACAGTTCAATCAAAAAAATTGTGTTGCCGAATGGATTAAAAACTATAGGCAATCATGCTTTTTTCAGATGTGAGAATCTTGAAAATATCGAAAACACCGAGAGCATAGAATCAATCGGTGCATGGTCTTTTGCAGGAACTGCAATAGATTTTCCTGTCCTTCCGAGCGGGCTTAAAACGATAGGAGAATATGCTTTTAGCGACTGTAATGACATAACAGATTTTAAACTGCCTGAGGGTGTTGCTGAAGTAGGAGCGGGAGCAGTTTCCAATTGCTCTGACCTTGAAAGCATTTATATACCCGCCTCATTGACATATGTTGATTTATCCGCCATTGCAGGCGGAAGTCCCAAGCTTTCGAAGGTTATTGTTTCGCCGGATAATGGGGCGTACAGCGCCGATGAATACGGGGTATTGTATTATAACAATAATGAAATTGTCTGGTATCCGGCTTTTTCCGAATTGAAAAGTTTCACTGTTAAACAGGGTATAACCAAAATCGGCACTAAAGCGTTTTACGGTGCAACGAATTTGACAGAGATTATTTTGCCGGATACTCTGGCTGAAATCGGAGAATATGCCTTTTGGGGATGCAGGAGCTTAAAATCCGTTGTAATTCCATCTTCGGTTAAGCTTATTGATACAGGAGCATTCAGATATTGTTCGGCTTTGTCAGATGTTGTTTTTGAGGATAATATTCAGATTGACGTTATCAGCCAACAGATGTTTGGCGGTTGTACTTCTCTCAGAGAATTTCATCTTCCTGATAGTGTAAGTGTAATAATGTACAATGCGTTTCATGATTGTACTTTACTTGAAAGCATTTATGTAGGCGGAAATTCACTTCTTAATTCCATTGGCTCATATGCTTTTACAGGATGTCCGTTTGTTAATATCATGGCTCCGGAGGGATCGTTTGCATGGGAATATGCGGCAAATAACAGAATAGATAAAAGGGTTTCTGTTACAATAGACGGCAAAGAATTATATTTTGAAGTTTATCCTGTTATAATTGCAGGAAGAACACTTGTCCCCATGCGAGTAATTTTTGAGGCAGTGGGTGCAAGTGTTGAATGGAACGAAGAAAAAAGAAGTGTAACGTCGGTAAAAGACGGAAAAGAAATTGTTTTAACAATTGACAGTGACACTATGATGGTTGATTCCAAAGAATATAAACTTGACACTACTCCGCGCATTATTGCAGACGCTACACTTGTTCCCTTAAGAGCCATATCCGAGGCTTTGGGATATGAAGTTTCATGGAATGATGCTCAAAGAAGAGTTGAGATAAAAACAAAATGAATAAACCAACACCCCAAACAAAGCGAAAGTTTGTTTGGGGTGTTTAATCTTAATAACCAATAATAATATTTAATCTACCAAATTTTAACTCTTTCCTCCGGTGCAACATACATACCGTCTTTTTCGGTGATGCCGTACACTTCATAGAACTTGTCACAATTTGAAAGGCATCTGTTTACACGAAGTTTTGCAGGGCTGTGATAATCTATTATTACGTAAAACTCATACAGTTGTCTTATTGTCGAATGAGCCCAGCATTTGGCAAAGCTTTCATATATGGCTTTGTAATCGGGATTTTCAAAGTGTTTTGATGCGGCAAGAGTGATACATGATAACGCTCCGTTGTCTGAAATATTTTCGCCAAGCGTAGCTTCTCCGTCTGTGCCGATTCCGGGGACAGCTTCCTCACCGTCATAAAACTCAATCATTTCTTCTTTTTTGTTTTCAAAGGTTGCAAAATCATCCTCTGTCCACCACAAGGAAAGATTGCCGTCTTTGTCATAAAATGCTCCCGTGCTGTCAAAGGCATGGGTGATTTCGTGTGCAATTACAAATCCGAGTCCGCCAAGATTCTGTTCATAAGAAGCGTTTTCGTCATACATGGGGGCTTGCACAAAGGCTGCAGGAACAATGATCTCGTTAAACAACGGATTATAGTAAGCATTCACTGTATATGAACTTGCCAGCCACATATTTTTGTCAACGGCTTCATCAAAATATTTTGGTAATGATTTTTTGATAGTCTTTTCTATAGTAATGATGTTTTTATAATAAGTTCCGCCATCTTCGGGTGAAAGTATTTCGGCTTCAAGAAGAGTGTCGTCATATTCGTCGGGACCGCCCACCTTAATTGTTATTGCTTTGAGCTTCTCAATTGCTTTAACTTTGGTATCATCACTAAGCCATGTGTTATTTTGAAGCATGGTTTCATACACAGCTTTAATGTCTGTTATCATTTTTGTTATGGTTTCTGTGGATTCATCCGAAAAATACTTGTCTTTATAGATAACGCTTATATAGTCTCCGTAATACTCATCAACTACAGCCAGTGCCGCATTTTCAGGAGAATCAGGCACTTCAACTCCCGAAGCATTTTCGGCAAAATCAACGGAAAGCATATAAAGCTCTTTACTTAAGTAACTTCCGTAGCCACTGAGAAGTGAAAATTTTGCATATGCTTTAAGCTGAGCAAGGTTTTCATCTTTGTAATAATCGGCAAATGATTTTAACATATTTATGTCCGAAACATATATTTTTCCTGTTATGTTGATGCCTGATGCTTCAATAACAGATTCAAAACCGGCATCCTCTGCAAACATCGCTTTTATTTCAGCATAATCGTAGCCTTTATACTGGTCATAATCTATAGTTGCATTGATATAATCAGTGAGGGATGTTTCTCTAAGTGCTTCGATACGTTCAGAATTTTTCTGCATATATACATCAGATTTCAAGATAATGGAGTCATACATTTTTATTATCTGCTCCGCTTGCTCTTCAGATTCGCCGCAAGATGCAAACAAGTCTTTTAAATACGCTTTTAATGCATCATAGGAACGATAATACATGGTTGAATCTATTGACGGAGTAGTAAGTACGGGCATATGCTTTGAGTTGTCTTTTCCGTCTATCATTAATTCTTCATTAATGCTTATCAAAGGTGCAAATGCAATTTCATCATTAATTTTGTTGTTAACAGCAGTAAGCTCACCGATATTCTTTGCAGAATCAATGAGAGCAAGATATTCTTTCAGGGGTTCAATGTCTTCTAAAATCTGTGACTGTGCAGGTGTTTGTGAAGTGTAGAAATTAAGAGCTGAATTGTACAATGCTGCAATTTGATATTCAATGGTTCCTTTTTCGGGATTTGAATTTGCAATTTCATTCACAATTTCCGCTACTCTGTCATCAGCTGTTTTTACCATGCTGATTACGGGACTACCTTCCATATATTCCGGATCAATCTCTATGGTGTCCAGGGCTTCTTTGTTTACGGAAGCATAAAAATCATCTTTGGGATTGGTTCCGTAAAGAGCAAACATGCGCTCTGTAAAGAGCTCCATTTGCTTGCCTGTCACATTTGAGTCGGGAGAAAAAAGGCTTTCGCCGGTTTCCAAATCAACACCGGTGCCTGCAACAATGCCGGAGTTGAAAATGGGACTCAGTTCAGCTTCTGCCCAAACAGGAATATCACCAAAGTTTTCGGCAGTGAGAGCCACTCTTTCATTGTGGCCTGTTGGAGTGGGAATCTCGCCAAATGCTCTTTTCAGCATTACAAGAGCTTCGGCACGGGTTACAAGACGTTCTTCGTGAAGCTCGCCGTCTTCATAGCCTTTTATAATATCGCTTTTCTGAATACCGGGATTGTAGTCATCAGCTGCATTCAGAAGCATTTGTGCAACTTCTCCGCGGTTCAGCGGTGCATTTTCATCAGCAAATACTGCGGTGACGCTACTCATTATTATCATAAGCGATAACAATAAGCTTAAAACTCTTTTTTTCATTTTCTCACCTTTCTTTTTGATAATGGTATATATAGCCAATAGCCAATAACTGTAAAAGAATTATATCATATTATATGGCATTATGCAAGTGTATAATTGATGAAATTATTTTGCTTTTCATCCCACTTGACAACTCGCCACAAATAGTGTATTATATATAATTAAGATACTATATATTGGGGTGAACTGAGAATATGGCAGGAAAGAAAAAAGAATATTCAAACGAAAGCATATCCCAGCTTAAAGGCGCAGACCGTGTAAGACTTCGCCCGGCTGTTATATTTGGCTCCGACGGCATAGAAGGCTGTCAGCATGCTATGTTTGAAATACTTTCCAACTCTCTTGACGAAGCAAGAGAAGGACATGGTGATACCATAGAAATAACAAGATTTCTTGACAATTCCATCGAAATAACCGACTACGGCAGAGGCGTGCCCGTAGACTATAACCCCGTTGAAGACAGATTTAACTGGGAGCTTGTATACTGCGAGCTCTATGCCGGCGGAAAATATGACAACAACTCGGGCTCAAACTATGAATTTAGCCTTGGTCTCAACGGTCTGGGTGCTTGTGCAACTCAGTATTCGTCGGAATATATGGATGTTACGGTCTACCGTGACGGATTTAAATACGGACTTCACTTTGAAAAAGGTGAAAATGTGGGCGGACTTTCAAAAGAACCTTTTCGCCACAGACACACAATGACAAAAACCAGATGGAAACCCGACCTTGATGTTTTCACCGACATTAACATCAGTGCCGAGTTCTATCATGATGTCTTAAAAAAGCAGGCAATTGTAAACAAGGGCATTCTTTTGAGATTTAAAAACGAAATTTCAAAAGGTCAGTTTGAAACCACAGACTACAAATATGAAGACGGTATCATCGATTATGTAAAAGAGATTGCAAATGATGATGCCATGACCGATGTTAAGTTTGTGGAATGCGAGCGTACAGGTCGTGATCGTGAGGATAAGCCCGACTACAAGGTTAAGCTTTCTGTGGCGTTTTGTTTTTCAAACAAGGTTAATGCCCTTGAATATTACCACAACTCCAGTTTTCTGGAGCATGGGGGATCTCCCGACAAAGCTGTAACCAATGCTTTTGTATATCAGATTGATAAATACATAAAACAAATAGGCAAGTACAACAAGAACGAATCAAAAATTAACTTTAATGATGTTAAAGACTGCCTCATTCTGGTTTCAAATTCGCTCTCTACTATGACCAGCTACGAAAACCAGACCAAAAAGGCAATTAACAACAAGTTTATTCAGGAGGCCATGACCGACTTTTTGCGTCATGAGCTTGAAATATATTTTATTGAAAATAAGGTTGAAGCCGACAAGATTGCCGCTCAGGTTCTTGTTAACAAACGAAGTCGTGAGCACGCCGAAAAGGCAAGGGTTAACATTGCCAAAAAGCTCACCGGCAGCATAGACATCAACAACCGTGTTCAAAAATTTGTGGACTGCCGTACCAAGGATGTTTCCAAGCGTGAGGTCTACATTGTGGAAGGTGACTCGGCTCTCGGCTCATGTAAGCAGGGCAGGGATGCCGAATTTCAGGCAATCATGCCAATCAGAGGAAAAATCCTCAACTGTCTTAAAGCAGAGTACGATAAGATTTTCAAATCCGATGTCATTGTTGACCTTATGAGGGTTCTCGGTTGCGGTGTTGAAATCAGCTCCAAGCACAACAAGAATCTTTCACTGTTTGATATGGATAACCTCAGATGGGACAAAATCATCATCTGTACCGATGCCGACGTTGACGGATTCCAGATAAGAACTCTTCTTCTTGCAATGATATATCGCCTTGTTCCCACGCTCATTGATGCAGGAAAGGTGTTCATTGCCGAATCACCGCTTTTTGAAATAAACTGCAAAGGAAAGACATATTTTGCCTACACCGACAAGGAAAAAGCGGACATCTTAAAAAAATTGGACAACTCAAAATGCACTGTTCAGCGTTCAAAAGGTCTTGGTGAAAACGAACCCGAAATGATGTGGCAGACCACCATGAACCCAGAAACAAGACGTCTCATAAAGGTGAGTGCCGAAGATGTTGAACGAACTGCCGAAATGTTTGACCTGCTTTTGGGGGATAACCTTTCAGGCAGAAAAGACTACATTGCCGAAAACGGTCATCTCTATTTAGAGATGCTTGATCTTAGTTAAGGAGGGAAACGATAATGAATCATACGGACATGAAAATAACCGATACGCTTCGAGAAAACTATATGCCCTATGCAATGAGCGTTATTATTTCCCGTGCGCTTCCGGAAATTGACGGATTTAAGCCGTCTCACAGAAAGCTTCTCTACACCATGTACAAAATGAATCTCATCAAGGGTCAGAAAACAAAATCTGCCAATGTGGTTGGTCAGACAATGAAGCTCAACCCCCATGGTGACGGTGCTATTTATGAAACAATGGTTCGTCTCACAAGAGGTAACGAGTCCCTTCTTCATCCCTTTGTGGATTCAAAGGGTAACTTTGCAAAGCACTATTCCCGTGACATGGCATATGCGGCATCCCGTTACACCGAGGTTAAACTTGACGAAATCTGCAGTGAAGTTTTTAAAGACATAGACAAAAACACCATAGATTTTATGGATAACTATGACGGTACAATGAAAGAGCCGACTCTTTTGCCTGTCACTTTCCCAAACATTTTGGTTAACCCCAATCAGGGTATTGCCGTTGGTATGGCAAATAACATTTGTTCCTTTAATCTCGCTGAGGTTTGCAAAACCACAATTGCCTATCTTAAAAATCCAAAATGTGACATTTCAAAAACACTTCTTGCTCCCGATTTTTCAACCGGCGCACAAATACTCTATGACAAGGATGCCATCGATCAGATATACAAAACCGGCAGAGGAAGTGTCAAGCTTCGCTCCAAATACCGTCACGACAAGAAAAACAGCGTAATCGAAATTTTTGAAATACCTTACACAACCACAGCCGAGGCAATAATCGACAAGATTATTGACCTTATCAAAGCGGGGAAAGTCAAAGAAATAACAGACATTCGTGACGAGTCCGACAAGAGCGGTCTCAAAATTACCCTTGACATCAAAAAGAGCACCGATGTGTCAAAGCTCATGAGCAAGCTCTTTAAAATGACTTCGCTCGAAGACAGCTTCAGCTGTAACTTCAACATTCTCATCGGCACCGCTCCAAAGGTAATGGGTATTGCAGAAATCCTTGGCCACTGGACAGATTTCCGCATGGGTTGTATAACAAGAAAAATCAAATACGACATCAACAAGCTCACTCATCGTCTTCACCTTATGGAAGGTCTCAAAAAGATTCTTTTGGACATCGACAAGGCAATAAAAATCATCCGTGACACCGAAAAAGACGAGGACGTTGTTCCAAATCTTATGAAAGGCTTTGACATCGACGAAATTCAGGCAGATTTCATTGCCGACATTAAACTTCGTAACCTCAACAAAGAATACATATTAAAGCGTATTCAGGATGTTGACGACCTCAATGCAGAGCTTGACCGCCTCGATGCAATTCTGAAAGATGACGGCGAAATAAAGAAGATTATCATAGACGAACTCAAAGAAATCTCCAAAAAGTACGGTCAGGACAGAAAGACCGAAATTATTTATGAAGATGAAGTTGAAGTCTTTGACGAAACCGAAAACATTGAAGACTACAACCTGAGAGTGTTTGTGACAGCAGGCGGATATTTAAAGAAAATCAGCCATGTGTCCCTTCGCTCCAGTGGTGCTCATAAGCTCAAAGAAGAAGACTATATGCTTTGTGAGTGGGATGCCACAAACAAATCGGACCTTATTCTTTTCAGTGATAAGCAAAATGCCTACAAAATAAGAATGCACGAAATTGCCGACTGTAAGGCAAGTGAGCTTGGTCACTACATTCCAAATATAATCGAAACCGAACCCGACGAAAAAATTGTTTTTGCACTTCCGACTCTCGATTATTCGGGTGATCTTCTATTTGTGTTCGAAAACGGTAAGGGTGCAAGGGTTTCCCTCAAATGCTACGAAACAAAAACAAACCGTAAAAAGCTTGTTAATGCATATTACGGCAAGTCAAAGCTTGTGGGTGTTAAATTCCTCCCTCAGGAAGAAGACATTGTAATTTATTCGTCACTTGACAAAATTGTTATCTTTAATTCATCGCTCATGCAGACCAAAACCACCCGTGACACAATGGGGGTTGCTCTCATGAACATGAAGAAAAAGAGCACCCTTGCAAGAGTGGAATTCCTGAAGGATGTGCAGTTTGCCGATCCGAGCTACTACACCGCCAAAAATATTCCTGCAACGGGATATTATCTTAAAGATGAAGACGGAGAAGATAGTCAACTAAGTTTGTTTTAAATGTGAATCATATAAGTAAAAACGAGGCTGTAAAAAACAATTGTTTTTTACAGCCTCGTTTGGATAAACAGATATTTTTAAAATTCAAGCTGACCTTCAATGTAGGGGATAACTTCGTCCATGGGAAGAGTAATCTGTTCCATTGTGTCACGGTTTCTCACGGTTACATTGCCTGTTTCTTCGGTTTCGAAATCGTATGTGATGCACCAGGGGGTACCGATTTCGTCCTGACGGCGATAACGCTTACCGATTGAACCTGCATCGTCAAATTCGCAGTTGAATTTCTTGCACATTTTTTCATAAAGCTCATATGCCTTGTCGGAGAGCTTTTTGGAAAGGGGAAGAACAGCGGCTTTAACGGGAGCAAGAGCGGGGTGGAATCTCATAACAACTCTTGTGTCGTTATCTCCAACAGCTTCTTCGTCATATGCTTCAACAAGGAATGCAAGAGCCACACGGTCTGCACCAAGTGAAGGTTCAACACAGTATGGGATGTATCTTTCGTTTGAAACAGGATCATTATATTCAAGCTTTTCGCCGGAGTGTTCGCTGTGCTGTTTGAGGTCAAAGTCTGTTCTGTCGGCAATACCCCAAAGCTCGCCCCAACCAAAGGGGAACATGAACTCAATGTCGGTTGTTGCATTGCTGTAGTGAGAAAGCTCTTCGGGAGAGTGGTCTCTCATTTTGATATTTTCCTCTGCAATGCCGAGAGAAAGGAGCCAGTTTTTGCAATAATCTTTCCAATATGTGAACCATTCCAGGTCTTCACCGGGTTTGCAGAAGAATTCGAGTTCCATCTGTTCAAATTCTCTTGTTCTGAATGTGAAGTTACCGGGTGTGATTTCGTTTCTGAATGATTTACCAACCTGTGCAATACCAAAGGGAATTTTCTTTCTTGTTGTTCTCTGAACGTTTTTGAAGTTTACAAAAATACCCTGTGCAGTTTCGGGACGGAGGAAAAGCTCGGAAGTTGAATCTTCTGTAACACCCTGGAAAGTTTTGAACATAAGGTTAAACTTTCTGATGTCGGTGAAGTTGTGAGCTCCGCAGTCGGGGCAGGCGATGTTGTTTTCATTGATGAATTCAAGCATTTTTTCGTTTGACCAACCATCAACGGTAACGCTTTCGCCCTTAGCAAAATACCATTCTTCGATGAGCTTGTCTGCACGGTGACGGCTTTTGCATTCTTTGCAGTCCATAAGAGGATCGCTGAATCCGCCAACGTGACCCGATGCAACCCAGGTTTTGGGGTTCATGAGGATAGCTGCGTCAAGACCAACGTTGTAGGGTGATTCCTGAACGAATTTTTTCCACCATGCTTTTTTTACGTTGTTTTTAAATTCAACACCAAGGGGGCCGTAGTCCCATGTGTTTGAAAGACCGCCGTAGATTTCTGAACCGGCATAAACAAAGCCTCTGCCCTTGCAAAGAGCAATGACTTTTTCCATGGTCTTTTCGGTATTTTTCATTTATATCATTCCTTTCAAAATGTAAACAAATTCACTGACGCATTTGCGAGTATTTTAACGATGCAGTGGCGTAAAAACACGCACCCAAAACGGGTTTGGATACTAACGCAACTGCTTATATAATAATATAAATGAAAATGCGGAATTTGTCAAGATATTAACAAAGCAAAAACTCCCAAATTTGTGTAAAATTTAGGAGTCTAAAATGTGTTTTATGTTGCATTATGCCTCTTTTGTCATTGTGGAAGCGGTTTCCTTTGTCTCTATTTCGTTTTTGCCGAAAATTGTTTCAAAAAGACTTTGGGCAAAGAGCTCATGCATTTCTTTTGTGGGGTGGTTAATGCGGTTGGCTAAAAGCATGGTTGTGTCTTGGGTTTTTGCAAGCTCTTTCCATTTTGCATAGCAGTCACAAACCGTGACGTTCATTTCTTTTGCAAGCTTCACTGCGCTTTCCATGTAGAGGTCCATTCTGCCGCCGTTCTGATATTCGGCGGTTTTTTTGGAATATTCACGGTAAACTTCGGCAACATCGTCTGCCACATATGTATTTAGCATGTTTGGTGTCATGAAAATGACTTCTGTGCCAAAGTCAATGCATTTTTTGAAAATTTGTCTGAGAGAATCAAGATACACCTCAAGCTCACAGTTTATGTCGTTTAACCCAAAGCACACAATAACAAGATCGGGATTATGGGCAAGCACTCTCGACTCGGTAAGCGGTATAGATTCTTTTGCGTTTATGCCTCCGATTCCGGAATTTATGACATTCACCGGCATGTAGTTTCTCACGGCATTGATTTTTTGTTTCAGTCTGTTCCAATATACCGTTTCAAAATTTATCTCTCCCGATGCCACTGCACCGTGAGTAACACTGTCACCAAATGCTACAATGGTTATAGGACCATATTTTTCAAGACCTTCACGGTCAAAGTTTATTTTTTTTCTGATGTCCAAGCATAACAGCTCCTTTGTACAGCAATATATTCATTAGTATACAACATATGTAATTAAAATACAAGTATAAATTGGAGTTTATCGAGCCGTTTAACACAAGAGCGTGAGGCGGCACTGTCCACAATAATGACGGCTTTTGCAAATTGGAGGACAGCGGGGGACGTACACGAAGCGGCTTAGCGATTTTTGCGGTGCCAGTTCGTGTACGTCCCCACGACTG
>JAFQBA010000047.1 GCA_017416845.1 Clostridia bacterium | reverse complement strand
TATTTCATCCGAAAGGGTGGATTTCATAACTCTGTCATCAAAAACCAGACTTGCAAAATAATCTTTTACAGTTTCCATGATTGTTCTCCTTAACAGCTTATCCTAAATATTGCAAAAACAGATAAAGGCGCCTTTAATGTAAAAAAACATTAAAGACGCCTTTGCCTTCTTCATATATAAAATTGTTTTGATTCCTGAAAGCAAGATTGCGATTTTGAACTCTCAAACCCAAAAGCCTTGCTTTTACGCTCTGCATTTTACACCTGCAAAAAAACTTTGTCAATATTTTTGAAGTTATTTTGTGCAATTCCTGCAAAAACAATCCTTTTTACACAATTAACTATGGAAAAATGATAAAAATTGCAGTTCACGTTTTGTTTTCTCCCGGATTGCATGGTATAATAAATATAATCTGATATCAGAATTTTATCGTAAAGCGAAAGAAAGTGAGCAGGATACTATGAATTATTCAAAGGAAGAGGTAATGCAGTACGTCCGGGAGGAAGATGTTAAGTTTATTCGTCTTGCCTTTTGTGATGTATTCGGAAAACAAAAAAATATTTCTATTATGCCGGAAGAGCTGCCTCGTGCCTTTGAATACGGTATCGCCTTCGATGCTTCGGCAATCGCAGGCTTTGGCGATGAAACAAGGTGCGACCTTCTGCTCCACCCCGATCCCGAAACGCTGATGCTGCTTCCATGGAGACCGGAGCACGGCAAAGTTGTGCGTATGTTTACCCATATTACATATCCTGACGGCACACCGTTTGAATGTGACACCCGCAGTCTTCTCAAAAAGGCAGTCGAAGACGCAAAAAAAGCAGGTTACACTTTTGCTTTCGGTTCGGAGCAGGAGTTCTATCTGTTTGAGCTTGATGAAAATAACAAACCGACCAAAATTCCTTATGATGAAGCCGGATACATGGATCTTGCTCCCGATGACAGAGGTGAAAACATCCGCCGCGAGATATGTCTTACTCTGGAACAGATGGGCATCCGTCCCGAATGTTCACACCACGAAGAAGGTCCCGGACAAAACGAGATAGATTTCCGTTATTCCGACCCGCTTACGGTTGCAGACGATACAATGACTTTTCAGACAATCGTTAAAATAGTTGCCCGCCGCAACGGTGTTTTTGTTGATTTCGGCCCGAAACCTCTTGAGCACAAACCCGGCAACGGGTTTCACATCAATATGTCTGTCCAGTCAAATGACGGTTCCGAAAATCTTTGCCATATGATTGCGGGTGTTCTTGATAAGGTTGTGGAAATGACCGTATTTCTCAACCCTACAGAGGATTCTTATAAACGTTTTGGAATGGATAAAGCCCCCGGTTATGTTTCCTGGTCAAACGAAAACCGTTCCCAGCTTGTCCGTATTCCTGCGGCGGTCGGTGAATACCGCCGTGCGGAGCTTCGTTCACCCGATCCAACAGCAAATCCGTATCTTGCATTTACGCTTTTGATTTATGCGGCCCTTATAGGTCTTGAAAAAAAACTTGACCTGCCCGAAGCTGCCAATATTAATTTATACAAAGCTGATGCTGAAACTTTGGCAAAGTTTAAAAAACTGCCCGGAAGTTTAAGCGATGCTCGCAAGGCGGCCGCGGCAAGTGAATTTATCAAAGAACATATACCTGCGTCAATTTTAGATATTTACTGCAACAAATAAATCTGAATAATATAAAAAAGGAGGGGAGCAAAAATGAGTCTGAAAGAACGGGTTTACAGCATTCTGATCGTTTCGGCATCGGAAAGCTTTAATAATGCACTCTCTGCTCTGCTCCCCGGTTCAAAGTATTCGCCCACCCTTTTTGTATCGAACGTCAACGCAGCAAAGCGGGCACTTGCCGAGCGTGCTTTTGATTTTGTAATCATCAATTCGCCACTCCCTGATAATACCGGAACTCGTTTTGCAATTGACACAGGAAATTCAAAAGAAACCGTCGTACTCCTAATGGTACAGGCAGAACTTCAGGCAGAAATCCACGACAAGGTAGCCGAACACGGTGTGTTCGTTCTCCCAATGCCAACCTCAAAGCCAACAATGACGATTGCTCTCAGCTGGCTTTCAAGCGCACGTGAAAGGCTTAGAAAAACCGAGAAGAAAACTCTTTCCATCGAGGAAAAAATGGAAGAAATCCGTATCGTCAACCGGGCAAAGTGGCTTCTTATCGATGAACTGAAAATGGACGAGCAGGGTGCTCATCGTTACATAGAAAAGCAGGCAATGGACCGTTGCGTTTCAAAAAAAGTTATAGCAGAAGAAATTATCAAAACATATTCATAATATTTTTGGGGGTAACTATTATTTCACCGTGATTTCATGTATAAAAAAAGCCACTCAACAATTTGCATTGTTAAGCGGTTTTTTCGTGGTGAGCCGTCGGGGATTCTTCCTTCAGCATCTTGATTAAAAGTTCTCCAAAAGAACATTTGTTCATACATATTTATGGTGCGCTCATGTGCTTTTCTTCTTTTTAGTAAATTTCTTTTGCAACGTGGATATACAAAAACAGCATCTGCCTCGGTAGGCTGATGCTGTTTTTGTTTTTGTGATTATAATAATCATCTTATATCGCAGGCTGGCGGGCTTCAATATATAAATCTATATCTTCTACAATATAGTTATCTCCCGTAGTGTGCAGCGCTTCGAAACAGGAATAAATATAATCCCAAACTCTGTATTTGTTAAACAACTCCGAAACCTGTTTACCAGTCAGTTTTTTAGCGTTTTTATATTGTTCTATACAATAAATCAAAAAGTTTCCTTCTCTACTCATTTTCATCCCTCCGGATAAGTGATTTTTCCTGTTTTCTTTTCTTCATCAAACATGTTAAACAAAGTCAGTGGACTTAATTGCCACAGCTTAGTATCTTCTTGTTCCAATGTTTCATAAAGCTTTGATTCATATAACGCCCTTGTCGCATCAATCTCACTATAACCATATCTTTCTACAATAATGTGTACAAGCTGCGGTATAACCAGATGCAAATTTGCTTCAAATTTCTTACTATCCATTGTATTCCTCCTCAGGAACAATGCCTTTAAACTCCAAATATCCAAGCGCTTTTTCAGATGCTACAACAAGTTGATTGTATAACTTTTTTATTTTAAGAGCCTCTAATGTCTGCTCTTTTGATAGAATCCCCGCAGCATAGAGATTGAAAGTTGTATATACATCATCGTTTGCTACTGGTCCATATATGAAATCATACTGTTCGCCTTTGTAATTTCCTGCACGATTATCTGAAACAAAATTCAACCAGTCTTCATTCGGTTCATCAAATCTTAAAACAGAACATTCTGAAAAAGCTTTTTCTTCGTCAATTTCGTATATACTTACTGTTCTGATACCGTCTTTTCTTCTTTTTGTCACTTTATCCGCAAAACCGATTGCCTGTATTTTGTTTGTGGTTGTATAAAATCCATATCCAAAATCTAAATAGCGATTTTGCTCTACTAATTTTGGTTCTGCTACAGTAAGATTGCTTCCATGATACAAAATCATAATTCCGCCTCCAAAATCCTGTTCGCTATATCTAATTCTTTTTTCAGCGATTTAATCATCGCTTCCACATGCTTTCGTTTTTGTA
>JAFQBA010000046.1 GCA_017416845.1 Clostridia bacterium | reverse complement strand
TATAATTTCTACTGTTGTAGATTCGAGTTCATTAGGGTACTCTTCATTGAGTTTAATGAAGTTTAATGAACCCTTATAATTTCTACTGTTGTAGATGTTGAAATACTACCGTTAACGGCGGTTGTTTAATGAACCCTTATAATTTCTACTGTTGTAGATCTAAGTATTTCGGCATTCCGCTTCGAACCGTTTAATGAACCCTTATAATTTCTACTGTTGTAGATCTGTGTTGTTGCTGTCGTCCTTACAGTTGTTTAATGAACCCTTATAATTTCTACTGTTGTATCTTGTTCGTACATCTTTTTTATTTGAATTAGTGGATATTTATTCTTTAATAAATGCACAAATTGATTTTGAAATTATTACTTACAATAAAATACAAAATATCAAAAACACGGTTCATTAAGCGAACCGTGTTTTGATATATAGCTTATTGTATTTAATTCTAATTTTTAGGATGCAATTATTTCCGTGTCGGTTTTACATTGACATCCGGTGAAATATCACCGTCAATAGAGCCGTGTTCTTCTTCAAACTTTTTAATGTTTTCTCTGATTAAAACCAAAACATGACTATTTACACTTCTTCCCTCATAGTCAGCTACATAGCCGATTTTGTTGAGCATTTCTTCTTCAATTCTAATAGATACACTTTTAATAGCCATAAAGTCACCTTCAAAAAATTATATTTCAATATCAAGACCTTCAAAAAAATCATCATACGAACAGTTGTATATTTTCTTTAACTCTATAATCACACTTGCTCTGATGTTTAGTTCTCCTGCTTCATATTTTGCATAAGTACTTCGCCCAATGTCACATCCTCTGCGCTGAAGCTCGGCACAGAGTTTTTCTTGTGATATATCATGGCCCAGTCGAAGTTTTCTCAAATTATCACCAATGTTGCGGTCTCGTCTAATTTTTTGTTCCATAAATTACACCCCACAATTAATAATTGACCAGTATTGGTTGCAACTATTTACATTTTAGCCAAATTTTTGACGAGGTTTTCAACTATTTCTAATTGTTCATCATCCAATTTCTTCAGGTATTCATTAATTTTATTCAATTTGGTAGGATTGCAGGAATCAAAATCGAAAAATTCGCTCATAGTTATTCCGAGATATTCACAGATATATGATAGCCCTGCAAGTGATGGAGTGGCGCTCCCTGTTTCTATGTGATTTATATAATTAGGGTTTTGCCCGATTGCCAAGCTCATTTCGCGGGCAGAAACCTTTTTCTTTGTGCGAAGCTTTGCAAGTCGCAATGAAATATCTTTTTCTTCCATAATGTTCACCATCCCTTTGTTATATTTTAACTCACATATGTAGTCGAAATACACTTTTTAAAATCGCATTTGTGTTGCAATGAGATATTATAAGTGGTATAATACAAATGAATGCTACTTAAAAAGTGGGGATGATATAATGTATAACAGTAAATTAAAGACTTGCTGTTTTTTCGGACACCGGAAGATAGCGGTTTCAGATGAATTGATAAGTTATATAAAGGATATTACAGAGAAATTAATAAAAGATAAAAACGTTGACACTTTTTTATTCGGAAGCAAAAGTCAGTTTGACGATTTGTGCTATGAAATTGTTTCGGAATTGAAATTAAAATATCCGCACATAAAAAGAATCTATGTGCGTGCAGAGTTTCCGCAAATAGACGATAGCTACAAAAGATATCTTCTTGAAAGATTCGAAGATACATATTTTCCCGAAAAGATAATCGGTGCCGGAAAATCGGTTTACGTTGAGCGTAACTTTGAAATGATAAACAGTAGCAGTTTCTGTATTTGTTACTATGACGAAAACTATTTGCCGCCAAAACGAAAACAAAGCAAAAAAGCTTTGATTGCATATCAACCTGCAAGCGGTACAAAATTGGCATATGACTATGCAATAAAGAGAAACCTAACAATATATAATTCTTTTGATATTTGACAAAAAATACAAAATATGTTAAACTGTTTTCCGATAGAATAAACCTCGTTCACTGATTTAGAGTAACGTAATTCTAAATGAAAGTCAAACCCATTAAACCCCATAAGTATTTGCAATTTAGTGTAAGGGAAACATAATAATATTAAGCGTGGTCTGAATAATTTTATATATCGTGCTTGTTGTGTATATTATGAAACGCAGAAAAAATTGGTGCAACCGAACGGAGGACTTATATGATTAATAAAACAGAGTATGGATTTGACAAAAATGTTTTAGAATCAATAATAAATATTGGTCATAGACACAATTTGGACAAAATCGTGCTTTTCGGTTCTCGCTCAAGAGGGGATTTTAAAGAACGAAGCGACATTGACATCGCAATTTATGGTGGAAATGCCGACGCTTTTGCACTGGATGTTGATGAAGAAGCGCCAACACTTTTGAAATTTGATGTGGTAAATATGAACGGCGAAGTTCAGACGGAGCTTGTTGAATCGATAAAACGTGAAGGAGTTACAATTTATGAGAAAATATGAAAACTTTTGCAAAGCATATGACAATCTTGCAAAATCAATTGTAAAAGAGCCTCCGTATGATACAGTTACTTTGACCGGTCTCGTTGGACTGTTTGAAATAGCTTTTGAACAATCGTGGAAGATGATGAAAGAGATTTTGGAATATAACGGCTACAGCGGAAGCAGCACCGGTTCACCGCGTACAATTATTAAAACTGCTTTTGCCGCCGGGATGATAAATGATGAAAAAAACTGGCTTGCAGCTCTTGTTGCCCGTAATAATGTCGCTCATTCATACAATGAAAAAATCGCTATGTCAATTATTAATGAAACGAAAGATGTTTTCACGTCGATGTTTCTTGAACTGAAAAATACTGTTGAGAAAGATTGGCTATAGTTGAGTGCCAATTTTACGGAATTTAATTAAAAATAATCAAGAAGGTGTATACATAATGCAAACTCAGTTTGAAAACACATTATACGGTGACGGCATTCACGACGACCTTCCTGCAATTCAGGAAATGTTCGACTCAGGAGTTCGATGCGTGACTTTGCCTTTGCCAAAGGTTAAATATGTCATTTCATCGGCAATAAACATTCATTCCAATCAGGAGCTTCGCCTTGATCGCTATGCCCAAATTTCTCTCAAAGACGGTGCAAACTCCTTTATGATTCGTGCCGGATTCAACGGCGAAGTGTGTCGTAATGTTAAAATCAGCGGCGGAATCTGGGATATGAACCACAACAATCAGAATCCCAACCCGTGGCATTTTCCGAATCCTGCCACAGGCAAAAAAAGCTATGACGTTCTTGCCGAAAGGGGAATTCATCCCGCAATCGCTCCGCTACCTGAAAATGCATATGTTGCAGAAAATCAAGATTTCCCCGAAGATGTTTACATGGGGCACTGCATGATGTATAAAAACACCAAAAATTTATACATAGGCAACCTCACAATCCGCAATCCCGTTGTATATGGTATGGATTTCTACCGTGTTGAGGATTTTACTGTTGAAAACATTGATTTTGACTACACCGAAGGCAGTCCCAAGCTTTGGAACATGGACGGTGTACACATCGAGGGCTACTGCAAAAACGGATTTATCCACAATCTCAAAGGTGCCTGTCACGATGACACCGTTGCTCTCACCTCGGATGATTCATTCCTTAACGGGCCTATTGAAAATATAACCATAGACGGCATATACGGTGAAAATTCTCACAGCGCTGTCAGACTTCTTTCAAGAACCTATCCGGTGCGTAATGTTCACATAACCAATGTATATGGCAGTTACTATACCTATGCCGTTGTCATGAGCAAATATTCCGAGCTTCCTGAGCGTTCGGGATTCGAAAACATCAGCATAGATAACATCTTTGCCCGCCTTTGTCCGGGAACTGTTGATGTTGAGGGGAATCGCCGTCCGCTCATATGGATTGGCGAAGATATTGACATCAAAAATCTTTCGGTTGAAAATCTTCACAGAAATGAAACCCACAATCCCAATCCCACAATCGGAATCTATAAAGGAAGCAGTGTTTCAAATCTTTCTGTGGCAAACTGCACCCAGACCAATTCTACCAAAGGCGAAATGCCCTTTATTCATAACGAAGGTACAATAGGAAAACTCTATGTGTATAATGTGGAAACGGGAAATGATGTTCTTGTGAAAAACGATGGAGTAATAGAAAAAGATGTTGTGATGTAAATTCAGAAAAAACCTGTCAAACAAATCATTCGACTTTGCTTGACAGGTTTTTTAATCTGAATCACAGTGTAGAATTTACTTCCTCTGCATATCTCACTGTTTCCATGGCATCGGAGCAATATTTGTCTGCACCCATGGCATTTGCATATTCTTCGGTAAGCACAGCTCCGCCCACAACAACCTTTGTGTCGGGCAGGGCTTTTTTTATGAGCTTTACGGTTTCTTCCATGGCGGGAACGGTTGTTGTCATGAGAGCACTCAGTCCAACCAGAGGAGCGTTAAGCTTAAGTGCGGTTTCGCACACCTTTTCCGGAGCAACATCCTTTCCAAGGTCAACCACGTTAAAACCGTAGTTTTCAAGAAGAGCTTTAACAATGTTTTTGCCAATGTCGTGAATGTCACCGTGAACGGTTGCAAGCACAAATGTGCATTTTTTTGTTTGATTGTTTCCTGATTTTGACATTTTTTCTTTCACGGCATCAAATGCCGCCTTTGCCGCCTCGGCACTGATGAGAAGCTGGGGCAAATACACCTTCTTTTCTTCAAAGCCTTTTCCCACTATGTCGAGAGCAGGCACGATTTCGGTGTTTATCACATCAAAAGCATCTGTTGTTTCAAGCATTTGTACAGCAATGGCATGGGCACTTTCGGAAAGCCCCTTGATGATTGCACTTTTCAAAGTATTGTCATCGGCTGTAGCATTTGCAGATTTTGGAGTTTCGAGCGTTTGCGAAGCACTGACGGTTGACGCAAATTCAATGTAGCTTTCGCAGTTTTTGTCAAAGCCCGAAAGAGCCATAAACGATTTATATGCCTTCATCATTTCCACAGAATGTGGATTGATGATAGCCGCCGAAAGTCCCTTTGTGAGTGCCATGGTAAAAAAGCTTGCATTAATAAATTCTCTTGAGGGCAAACCAAATGAAATGTTTGACACTCCAAGGCTTGTGAGTCCGCCAACATTTGAGATGGTTTCGAGGGCGGTGAGTGTTTCTTTTGCCGCAGACGAATCGGTGCTTATGGTCATGGCAAGAGTGTCTGTGATGATGTCTTTCTTTTTGATGCCGTATTCTGCGGCTTTGGCATAAATCTTTTCGGCAATGGCGCATCTGCCGGCAGCACTTTCCGGTATGCCGTCTTCGTCAAGGGTAAGAGCCACCACAAGTCCGCCATATTTTTTTACAAGTGGGAAAACCGCCTCCATGCTTTCTTTTTTGCCGTTAACTGAGTTGACCATTGGTTTTCCGTTGTAGAGCCTCAAGGCTTTTTCCATAGCTTGGGGATTTGAAGTGTCAATCTGAAGGGGGAGAGAGGTCACCGCCTGAAGCTTTTGCACAACCTCGGCAATGGTTTCGACTTCGTCAATTTCGGGCAGACCCACATTAACATCAAGCACATGGGCGCCTGCTTCTTCCTGCTTGAGACCCACATTCAAAATATAGTCAATGTCATGATTCCTCAGGGCCTCCTTAAAAAGCTTTTTGCCTGTTGGATTAATTCTTTCGCCAATGATGATGGGCTCATTTCCAAAGCAAACAGCGTGAGTGTATGAGGAAATAACCGATATATTTTTCTCTGTTACAGGCTTTGGCTTAAAGTCCGTAAGCTTTTTAACGGTTTTTTCAATATATTCCGGCGTTGTACCACAGCATCCGCCGAGAATGTGAGCTCCGCATTTTGCAATTTCTGTCATAATATCGGCAAATTCGTCGGGTGTTATGTCATAGGTGGTTTTGCCGTCTTTAAAAGCAGGAAGTCCTGCGTTAGGGTTCACAATTATGGGAAGTGACGATACCTCACAAAGTCTTTTTACAACAGGAAGCATTTGCCCGGGACCAAATGAACAATTGAGACCAATTGCATTAACGCCAAGTCCTTCGAGGGTTGCACACACAGCCTCGGGGCTTGCACCTGTCATGAGCTTTTCATCTGTTCCGTAAGCATTTGTGACAAAAATCGGCAAGTTCGAATTTTCCTTTGCTGCAAGCACTGCCGCCTTGGTTTCGTACAAATCGTTCATGGTTTCAATGAGAATAAGATCTGCTCCTGCCCTTGCACCGGCTTTCACGGTTTCGGCAAAAAGAGATACGGCATCTTCAAATTCCATGTCACCGAGAGGTTTCAGCAGCCTGCCGCATGGACCTATGTCAAGGGCAACAAATTTATCTTTTTTGTCACCGCATTTTTCAATGGCTTTTTTTGCATTGCAAATTGCCGCACCAACAACATCGTCAAGTGATGTTTTGCCGTCTTTGGGAAACTTAAGCAAATTTGCACCAAAGGTGTTCGATGTGATTATGTTTGCTCCGGCGTTCAGATATTCAAGATGAATTTCAATAATTTCGTTACTTTTTTCAATGTTCCACATTTCCGGAAGCTCACCGGGGCAAAGTCCTCTTTTTTGAAGCAAAGTTCCCATGCCTCCGTCAAAAAAAAGCATTTCTTTACCTGTAATATCAAGTATATTCATATCATTTACCTCCTCATCAGCTTCGTCTGCTGATGCAATCTGTTTTGTCGCATGCTTCGCATCCGTACGAAGGGCAGTTGTAGTTTGTAGCACCAATTCCAATGACCCCTGTCACCGACTTTGTTGGTGTGAGCATCAGGGCTTTTGTGAGATATATTCCGCATCGTCTTGATGCATCGGTCATGTTGATAATGTCCTTTTGTGCACTGTGTGAAAAATCGCCGTATCCCGGGCTGAACCGCGGGCGGAGATATTTGTTTTCATTTCCAAAATAGTCTTTGATTTCCTTGTTAAACAAATCGGCATAGCTTTCAACAAAAGCACTCCCGGTTGCCGAGGCAACAAATTCTGCCGCGGGCTTCGACACAAGGCTTTGCATAAGTCTGTCAACACTTGAACCAATTGTCAACGAAAACACAATTGCGCTGTGACAGCCTGCAAGATTTTTGGCAAGCTTTTGAGAAGAAAAGAAAATATCTCCAATGCTTACTTTTTCATTGTGAACCATTATTTTTTTCAAAACAAAAGTTCCCGTGGGCAAAGCCTTTTCCGAGACCATATTTTGGATTTCGTCAATAAGATTCTTGAGGACTTCGTTTTCTTCGCCTTTTTCACCGAGATAACGCAGAATTTCACTTCTTGGCGGAATTATTAAATTTTTGTCTGCTTTATGGGAGTAGATCAAATCGTAATTCATACAATCATTCCATACCATGTTTTTTATGTATTTAATCTTTATTATACCACTTTTTGAAAATGTAGTCAACATGGGTGTTTATTGTGTTGTTTATGGCAGACGCTAAATAATATGATAAAAATTGGAGGGGTTAATCGATTTATTAAACAATAATTTAACAATCCTTGACTTTTTTTAATTGGTTTAGTATAATATATAGTGTATGGATAAAATTACATTTTTTTGTAACCTGAACGAAGATTATTCAGACGGAGGTGTTTAAAATTATCTACTTAAAAGTTATTGACAAAAAAGGTCAGCTCAAGTTCAAAGAGCAGGGCAAAAAGCTTTCTGTTACATATAACGGTGAATTTGTTGAAGGTGACAAAATCCGTGTGGACATTTCGGAGGGCGAATTTGTTGCTGTGAAGCTTGATCCCACCTTACCCGAAAGCATTGTACACATTCCAAACAAATCTTTCATCTATGAAGTACCCACCGGCAGACTAATGGCAGGTTATGCACCCGGCGCATTTTCAGGCGAAGAGCATGTTCTTGAAGCGAGAGAAGTGGAAGATGACGAAATCTACGGCTACAGAAACATAGCCCTCAACTCTCACGATATGCACGATGAAACACGTTTCTTCCCCCATGCAAGTGCAAACTTCGTAACAAGAGGTGAGCCTTGCTTCTATGAAAGAAACGCCATCGACGGCAACACTCAAAATGTCGGTCACGGTGCATATCCTTTCAACTCATGGGCAGGCGGTGCAAGAGACGATCTTGAATACCGCATTGACTTCGGTCAGAAAGTTGAAATCGAAAAGTTCGTAATCTATTTAAGAGCCGATTTCCCTCACGATACCTTCTGGAAAGCAATTGATTTTGAATTTTCCGATGGTACAAGCGTGACAGGCAACTTCGAAGGAATTGCCGACGGTCAGGAAGTTGTTTTGCCTGAAAAGAAAGAAACCGAGTATGTTATTCTCAAAAAACTCACTCAGGTATCATATCCCCTTTCATGGGCGGCACTTTCACAAATAGAAGTTTACGGTAAATATATTAAAAAGGAGTGGAAAACCTTGGAAATCAGAAATGCAGCTAACGCAAAAGACGTTAAATATTACACAACCGAAAGACTCAGAGAAGAGTTCCACATAAACAATCTCTTCACAAAAGATAATGTACGAATGGTATATTCTCACATCGACCGCATCATCACAGGGGGATTTATGCCTGTTGTTGCAGCACTCAAGCTTTCCGCAGGCAAAGAGCTTGCCGCTGACTATTTCCTTCAGAGAAGAGAAATGGGTTGTATCAACATCGGCGGTAAAGGTATTATCACCGTTGACGGTGTTGAATATGAAATGAACCCACGTGACGGTATCTATATCGGCAGAGGTAACAAGGATGTCGTATTCAAATCCTGCGATCCCGAAGATCCCGCAAAATTCTACATCAGCTCATGTCCCGCACACAAAGAATACCCCATTGTTAAAATCGACATCACAAAAGCAAGAAAGGTTCCCTGCGGAAGTGTTGAAGATTGCAACAAGAGAGTTATCAATCAGTACATCCATCCCGATGTTATTCAGAGCTGTCAGCTGGCTATGGGCCTCACCGAGCTTGAACCCGGTTCAAACTGGAACACAATGCCCTGCCACACTCATGACAGAAGAATGGAAGTTTATCTCTATCTCGACATGGGTGAAAACGATGCAGTGTTCCACATGATGGGCGAACCCGGCGAAACACGTCACATTATCATGCACAATGAAGAAGCTGTCATCAGCCCCAGTTGGTCAATTCACTCCGGTGTCGGCACAAAAGCATATTCCTTCATCTGGGCAATGTGCGGTGAAAACCAGGAATTTGATGATATGGACTTCATCGAAACAAAGGATTTAAGATAACAGGCTGCGCCTGTGCCCCGTCGTGTGCACAAAATGCTTTTCATCCGTTCACGCGAAGCAATTTTAAAAATACTTAAAATGTAAATAATTTTTCAGGAGGAAAATATAATGTATGATATGAACAAATTCCGTCTTGACGGAAAAGTTGCACTTGTTACAGGTGCATCCTATGGTATCGGTTTTGCAATTGCATCAGGTCTTGCTGCTGCAGGTGCAAAAATCGTTTTCAACGACATCAAACAGGAACTCGTTGATAAAGGTCTTGCAGCTTATGCTGAAGCAGGCATCGAAGCTAAAGGTTATGTTTGTGACGTAACAAACGAAGATGCGGTTGCAGAACTTGTTGCAACAATCGAAAAAGAAGTTGGCACAATCGACATTCTCGTTAACAATGCCGGCATCATCAAAAGAATTCCCATGTGCGAAATGACTGCTGCAGAATTCAGACAGGTTATTGACGTTGACCTCAACGCTCCCTTCATCATGTCAAAGGCAGTTATTCCCGGCATGATCAAAAAAGGTCACGGTAAAATCATCAACATCTGCTCAATGATGAGTGAACTCGGCAGAGAAACCGTTTCAGCTTATGCTGCTGCAAAGGGCGGTCTTAAAATGCTCACAAGAAACATCTGCTCCGAATACGGTGCCTACAACATTCAGTGTAACGGCATAGGACCCGGCTACATTGCAACTCCTCAGACTGCACCTCTTCGTGAAGTACAGCCCGACGGTTCAAAACATCCCTTCGATTCCTTCATCCTCGCAAAAACACCTGCTGAAAGATGGGGAGATCCCGAAGACCTCATCGGACCTGCAGTATTCCTTGCATCCGATGCTTCCGATTTTGTTAACGGCCACGTTCTCTATGTAGACGGCGGTATCCTTGCATACATCGGCAAACAGCCTAAATAATTTTTTGCAAATATCTAATTAACACAATGGGCGGTTTATCACAGATAAACCGCCCGTTTATTATATCAATCAAATTTTTTTCTTAAACTTTGAACTCTCGCTTAATACTCAATTCTTCGTATTTTCTTCATGTGTACCTCTTCAGATGGACTGTAACCGAAAAAGGTTTTGTAGTTTCGATAAAATGCCGAATAGTCCGTAAATCCGCACAGTGACAGAACCTCGGTAGGTTTATTGCCGAGTCGCAAAAGGTTTTGTGCGTGTATCATTCGTCTCGATACAATATACTGCTTCGGTGGTATTTGTATGTGACTGTTAAAAAGCTTCAAAAGATAACTCTTGGAGATATAAAGCTCATTGCACATTGACTCCACAGTAAAATTTTCGGCAATGTGTTTTTCAATATATTCTGTGACAGAATCAAGAATAGGATTTGCCGCAACTGTCATAGTGCGTATGTTGTTGTCGGGATTTTTGGATATGTGAACAATATTGAAAAAAACCTCTTCCACAAGATGAGATATTATTTTTGACAGTTCTTCACCCTCAAAGGAACGGCAATACAAATCAAATTTTTCAAACAACGACAAAAAGAAATCGGAATTTTTCGGAATTATTATATCCGTTTCGGGCGGGAGCTTTTTCATAACAGAATTCATCACAATTTTTTCGTCAAAAATTATATTGTATCTTTCGTATATATCACGGTTATGTAGATTAAGCATATGATAGTCACCCGGACGGGTGAGAATGATTGAGTTTTCACTTACATCATATGTTTTTTTGTTTGTAATATATCTGAGATTTCCCTTTGTGACAAATATTATTTCAAATCCGTCGTGAATCTGCGGAATTACTTCGTGCCAGTCAGGATTGTAATAACACAGATGATTGTAACTTATTTTACTGTCAAAATATTTTGAATAACTTTTGGTTTCCATTTTGCACCTCGAAAATGTAATTTGGGCAAGTGTAAAATTATTATACATCAACAGTGCGAATTTTGCAATAGTTTCTACGATATTTGCAATTTACATTGCTAAATGATATGATATAATGGTGGTATATAATAATTGGAGGTACGTGCTATGAACATAGCTTTTGCAGGCTTCAGACACAATCACATAATAAATCTGTATAAAGATGCCGAGGTAAACAGCGATATAAACATTATCGCTTGCTATGAGGAAGACACAGATGCAAGATGTAGCATGACAGAGACACTTGAGGCAGATTTTAATGCAGATACATATGGAGAGATTTTAAAAAATAATATGGTTGATGCCATAGCCATAGGCGATTACTACGGCAAAAGAGGCAAAATGATAATTGATGCACTGAAAAACGGCAAACACGTTATCTGTGACAAACCGCTTTGCACCACTCTTTCAGAGCTTGATGAAATTGAAAGGCTTTCGACAGAAAAAAATCTTGTGGTTGCGTGTATGCTCGATCTTAGATTTTTACCTCAGGCAATAAAGGCGAAGGAGCTCATTGGAAATGGTGAAATCGGCGAAGTTAAAACAGTTTCGTTCACGGGACAGCATCCGCTGATGTTTTCCTCACGTCCATCGTGGTACTTTGAAGAAGGCAAACACGGCGGTACAATAAACGATATTGCAATTCACGGCATAGACCTTGTAAGATGGCTCACAAAGAAAAATCTTACAAAGATTGATTTTGCAAAAACGTGGAATGCCTTTGCAGATAGGGCACCTGATTTTAAAGACTCTGCCGTCTTTACCGTGACAATGGAAGATGTAACTGTTTCGGCAGATGTGTCATACTCTGCTCCCTCATTCACTGTTCCGACCTATTGGAATTTTCAGTTTTGGGGTATTGAAGGTATGATAAGCTTTAACTATTGGGATAATCGGGTGCATATCTATAAAAAGGAAGAAACGGTAATTGACTGCGACGAGATGAAATCTCCTGTATATTTTGCAGAGTTTATAAATCAGACAGAGGGCAAACCCTCACTTATGACAACAAAAGATATACTACAAAGCCAAAGACAGGTTCTTATGATTCAGAAAGCGAGTGAATAAAATGAATAACAAAATCCGCATAGGCATAGCAGGCATTGGAAATATGGGTTCTGCCCACCTTGCAAACATTCTTGACGGCAAAATCAAAAATGGAGTTTTGGGTGCGGTTTGTGATGTTGACAAAGAAAAGCTTGAAAAAGTTAAAAACAGACTGCCGGAAGACACAGCCTTATTTGATGATACAGACGAAATGATTGCATCGGGAAGAATTGATGCCATTCTCATTGCCACTCCCCACTATTTTCACCCCACAATTGCAAAAAAAGCCTTTGAAGCAGGTCTCCATGTTTTTTGCGAAAAGCCTGCAGGGGTATACACCAAAAATGTCCGTGAAATGAACGAAGCAGCAAAAAAGAGCGGCAAGGTTTTTCAGGTGAACTTTGTCCTGCGTACCCTTGGCGCTCACATAAAAATAAAAGAACTCATAGATTCGGGTGAGCTTGGGGAAATAAAGAGATTCACCTGGATTCTCACTGATTGGTACAGAACCCAGAGCTACTACAACAGCGGCGGTTGGCGTGCCACATGGGCAGGAGAGGGCGGCGGAACACTTCTTAATCAGAACCCTCATCAGCTCGACCTTATGCAGTGGTTTTTCGGTATGCCCGAAAGAGTGAGAGGTTTTTGTTATTTTGGCAAAAACCGTGACATTGAGGTTGAAGACGAAGCAACGGCATATTTTGAATATAAAAACGGTGCCGTTGGTGTGTATATGACATCCGTTTCGGAATATCCCGGCACCAATCGCCTTGAAATTGCCGGAGACAGAGGAAAGCTTGTATATGAAAACGGAAAAATCACATTTTTCCGAACAGCCGTCGGAGAAAAAGAGTTTAACCGAACCACCAAAACCATTGCAGGACCAATCCCTATGTGGGAATGTGATGTGAAATACAAAACCATAACCGTAGGTGACGGTCAGGCAAGAATGGTGGATAACTGGGTTGAAACAATTCTTGGAAATGAAACTCTCGTTGGACCCGGAGAAGAAGGCATAAACAGCCTTGCAATTTCAAATGCGATTTATCTTTCACAGTGGAACGACAGCTGGGTACGCTTCCCCTTTGATGAAGATGAATTTCTTGAAAAGCTCAACGAAAAAATCAGAACCTCGGTATATGTAAAACAAGAAGTTGCGAAAACTGAAGGCAGTTTTGAAGATACGTTTCAGAGTTGAGAAGTGTTAAATTGGAGTTTGTCGGTGAGTTTGCATGCAAACTCACCGAATGAATAATGAATAACGAATAATGAATAATTTTGGTAAAAACGCCTATGCGTTTTCTTTATTCTGACTGACGAAATCAGTAATTTGTGCGATAAATTGGAGTTTGTCGGGGAGATGGAATTGGGCGATAGCGAAAGGCTCTCCCTGTGTAAGGGGAGCTGTCACCGCAAGGTGACTGAGGGGTTGTCAGGGAACTTTAAATCGCCACAAACGCAGTGATTGAGGCAGTTTG
>JAFQBA010000045.1 GCA_017416845.1 Clostridia bacterium | reverse complement strand
GCACGTGCGAATCGGGAATACTTCCCGACTCGCATTCGATTTGACAATTCTGAATCGTTTTTTCCTGTCCCCGAGGCAAAGTAAAAATTGCAAGCAATTTTTACTTTGCCGAGTCGTCGTTCCTTGTGTTAAACGGAGCGACAAACTCCAATTTAATTTATAAATAAGTTTCATTTGTATTGTGTCCGGTTATCATTTAAAAAATTATTTGATGTAAGCTCCGTTTTCGATAAGTTTTTCTCTCAAAAGCTTAATATCCACATCTGTCGCCCGGCAATCAGACTTAATTATGAGCGATGCCGCAGTGCCTGCCGCCTGACCGGTCACAAGACACGTCGGCATAACTCTGAGACTTCCGTATGTCATACGGTCACACGAAATGATTCTTCCGCAGGTAAGCAGATTTGAAAAACCTTTCGGAACAAGACAACGGTATGGTATTCCATGGCTTTCGCCTTTTTCATAGTGAAATTCACCGTGGTCTTTTTCATCTTTATAAAATGTGTTTTTCCTTTGCTCTCCGTGAATGTCAATGTAGTAGCAATTTCTGCCTATTTCGTCATCAAAGCTTCTTTTTTCTATATAATCTTCCGCGGTAAACACATATTCTCCAATAATTCTTCTTGATTCTCTTGTTCCCATTACGTTTGCAGTGGCGGTTACGGAAGATTCGCCAAAAGCATCCGGGAAATAATCTGCAAGGGCATTTTTGTATTCATGAGCTATTTTTCTGCCCTTCATCATAAGTTCAGACATTTCTTCGACCTTTTCACTGTCACCATCCCATATGTGACCTGCATTAAATCCAACAGTTCCGCGGTTTATAATGTGATCACAAAAATGGTCATCGGTAATAAGTGGGAATCTTTCATCTGATATTATATCATAAATCTGTGATTTATGATTTCCTGCATTAAGAACGGGAATATCCTTGTAAGCTTCTATGTTGATGTTTGAAATTGCAAAGCAGAGAGATGAAGCCTGAAGCTCACCGTTTTCTCCGCCTTTTTGAAATTCCGCTCCCGAAAAGAACGCTAAATCACCGTCGCCCGTTGCATCAACATACACTTTTGCGGTGTATTTAGTAAGTCCTGCTTTGTTTGCAACGGTGATGGATTTTATTTCTCCGTTTTCACTTTCGGCATCGCAAACAAAGCTGTGAAAAATAACCTTTGCTCCGCTTTCGGTGAGCATATCGTCATATATAATTTTAAGTTCTTCGGCACATATGGGAACCCAATCTATTTTGGTTTTGTCTACAGTTGGCATTTTTTCTTTCAGTTTTTCAAAAACTTCAAAAGCAATACCACGGTAACAGATGTTCTCACCGTCAGAAAACGGAGTCCACGCAGGCACAAGACCGGATGTTCCCATTCCGCCAAGGCATCCTGTCTGCTCAATAATGAGTACCTTTGCACCCTCTCTTGCGGCTGCAACTGCAGCGGCTACTCCGCCGGGACCGCCTCCTGCTATAATTATGTCGTAATTGCTATTTATTTTCATTTTTTTCTCCTATATATCTAATTGGTAAAAGTTCAAATTACATTATGCTGGCACCATTTTCTTTTAATTTCTCCTGCAAAAGCTTAACATCAACACTGTGCGTATTCACACCCGCCTGTTTTGCCACGGCAATTCCGGTTCCTGCCGCCTGACCGAGACAAGCACAGATTGGCATAATTCTCACTGCCGAGTGTGCTTCGTGAGTTGCTGAAAGACATCTTCCGCAAACAAGCATATTGTCAAGCTCTTTGGGAAGAAGAGCGCGATAGGGAATGCGGTAGAATTCTTCATCTTTAAAGTGATGCTGAGTTGTACCGGTTCCCGACGGGTTATGAATGTCAATGCCGTAGTTCCCAAGTGCGATTGTATCGTCAAAATCTTTAAATTCTATGAGGTCTTTTTCGTTTATAACATAAACACCTTTAAGCTTTCGGCTTTCTCTCACACCTATTGCGGGAGCAACATTTAACAGGCTTGCGTTTTCAAAGGCTTTGGAGTTTTCTTTTAAAAATTTAATGAGTTCTCCAACCTGCTTTCTGCCGAGAATTTCAGCCTTGCTTCGTTCAATTGCATCAACGGGATTGTGCATAACAACTCTTGTGGAGTTAAAATGAATTGTATCGTCACCAAGTCCGTAGAAAACAAGAATGTTTTCGCGTTTGTTAATGAGCTTGTTTTCTTCACGGAGTTTTTTGTATTTTTCTTGCAAAACCGGAAATTCTTCTTTGAAAAGGTCAAGATTTACCTTTCCCATCCTAAAGCAGGTGGTCATTGGCTGACAAAGGCTGTCGGCTTCTCTTCCGAGCTGAAAATCACAGTTTGTCATTGCAATAAGGTTGCCGTCGCCTGTTGCATCAATAAAATAGTCACCGTAAACTTTAAGATTTTCAAATCCTGTTGTTACTTTCAGTCCGGTTATTTTTCTGTCTGATTTTAATGCTTCGTACACAGTTGCATGAAAGAGTACATCCACGCCTGCTTCTGTCACCATTTCGTCAAAAATTATTTTAAATGTTTCCCAGGACTTGTCACCATAGGCTTCGTGACGAGCTCTTATTTCCGTGAATATTCCGTCACACAAAAGAGTTTTTTTTCCGTAGGTTTTATATTGAACAAAGGGGTAAACAAGATTTTTGGTAATGGCTCCGCCAAGGTTGCCGGAGTTTTCAATCAAAAGGACACCAAGACCTTCTCTTGCAGCACTTACCGATGCTGCAATGCCGGATATTCCTCCGCCGACAACAATTAAATCATATTTTTTCAAAACAAATCACCTCAAAAGAATAATAACATATTACATTTACTATTTCTTATATTAGCGAAACAAAAACTTGAAAAAAAGATACATTTATGATATAATATTTAAAAAAATGTATCCGGAGGTTAAAATGGACTGCGTATCCTTAAAAGAATTAATAGATTTTCTTGAATATGGAACAAATCTCCACATCGGTGTGCTTTTTTTCGGCAGCTACGGCAATGAAAAGTGTGCTTTGGAAAATGACAGAAAAATCCACTCCGGAAAGCTTTGCGAAAAGTTTAAGACCAACGGAAAGCAAGGCTTTAAAAGGTGTCTTCGTTGCAGAAATCTTGCACTGAAAAAGGCTCTCTCTCAAAAGGAGGATTTTGGAGGGCTTTGCATCAACGGGATTTATGAATACACAAAACCGGTTATAATTGATGGTGAAGTTGCTTGTGTTATTTATATAGGCAACATTCTCACAGACGACGGCAGAGAAAAAATTGAAAAGAATCTTAAATCATCAGACTTTGAAAACCTTGTTGAATCGGGGTTTGATTATGAAAAATGCCGCACTCTTGCTCTTGTTATAGAAGGGCACATCAGAACCCTTCTCGAAAAATATTCCAACGAAGAAAAAAGCACCAATTCCCTGATTGAAAACATAAAAAGTTACATAAAATCCAATCTTGAATCGGAGCTTGAAATAGGCTCTGTTGCAAAAATATTTCACTTTAATCCGAAATATTTAGGCAGACTCTTCAAAAAGGAAACAAACACATCCATAAGTGAATACATTTGCACCAAAAGACTTGAGAGAGCCGCAAAGCTCCTTGGCACATCGGGGGAATCGGTGCTTAACATATCCTACAGTGTCGGTTTTAAAAATGTAACATATTTTAACAGAGTGTTTAAAATTAAATATGGGGTTTCTCCGAAGGAATACAGAAAATCTTCTGAATTTTAGTATGATGTATAATTATAAAAAATGATGTTGAATTTCTGTTTTAAGGACATATTTCGGCAAGTGTTTTAATAAAAACCTGGTTCTACATAAGATCTTGAATATTAAATTTGCCATTATATTATGGCATAAATAAAAATAACTGTTCTAAACCCGGTAATTTTGTGTAAAATTAACACCAATGCCCTATTGAAATATTTTGTCGTTTTTGATATAATAATCTAATACAAGTGGTATTAGGGGAGATTTATATGACAGGAGAGGGAACAGTTCTTAGAGTTTCAGATAAAATTGCAACAGTTTCAATCAAAAAAACATCTGCCTGTTCTCATGATTGCAGTGAGTGCAGCATCTGCACAATGCCTTCCTATGAAATGGAGGTTGCAAATCCTGTTGGGGCAATGCCCGGTGACAGTGTTGTGATTGAAGCCGACACAAAAAAGATTCTCTTCTCTTCGCTTCTGGTATATATGCTTCCCGTGTTTTTGCTCATTGCGGCATCGCTGATTTGTGATGCAAACGATTTTGGTGCGGTTTTGACAGTTGCAATTTTTGCAGCACTGATTGGTGCCTGGATTTTTGTCATCCGCATTGCAAATAAGAAATTTAAAGCGCAAAATACCATTGTTTCAGTAATAAAAGGATGATTCTCATGAAAAGAATTAATATAATCACCGGTCACTACGGCAGCGGCAAAACAGAATTTGCCATAAACTATGCCTTAAAGCTGAAAGAAAAATTCGGCAGTGCCGTAATTTGTGACATGGACATCGTGAACCCCTATTTTCGTACATTTGATGCAAGCGGTGAGCTTTCGGATTCGGGTGTAAGGGTCATTGCTCCCGAATATGCAGGAACAAACCTTGACCTTCCGTCACTTCCAAGTGACATACTTTCGGTTTTTTCTAATAAAGACATCCCTGCAGTGCTTGATGTCGGCGGTGACGAAGACGGAGCAATTGCTCTTGGTCAGTATTTTCCTTATCTTAAGGACGAAGACTATGAAATGTTTTTCGTCATAAACGGCAAACGTCCCGATACATCAAACGCCGATGACATAATAAAGCTTGCAAATGAAATTCAATATGCATCAAGATGTCGCATAACGGCTCTTGTCAACAACACAAACCTTTCCTACATTTCAACTCCGGCAGAACTTGCCGAATCTTTTGAACTTGTTGACGAAGTGAGCAAAAAAATGAATCTTCCGATTAAATATGTAAGCGCTACTCCGGAGATTTTGTCGCAGACAGATTCAAAGGGTATAGAAAAATTTCCCCTAAAGCTTTTTATGCAACTGCCCTTCGACGCATTTGCTTAAAATATAGTGTTTAATAATCTCTCATAAAAGGAGGATGTAAATATGGCAAAAGTTACTTTTAACGAAGACAGATGTAAGGGTTGTGCGCTCTGTGTAGACGCATGTCCCAAAAAGATTGTCCACATGGCAACTGACAGAATCAACGCAAAGGGCTTCCACCCGGCAACTGTTACCGAGATGGACAAGTGCATAGGATGCGCATTTTGTGCAACCATGTGTCCCGATGTTGTAATTGAAGTAGAAAGATAATTATTCAAAAGGAGGCTTTTATCATGGGTGATAAAGTTTTGATGAAAGGTAACGAAGCTTTGGCAGAAGCCGCAATCCGTGCAGGCTGCCGTCACTTTTTCGGTTATCCTATCACACCTCAGACAGAGGTTAGTGCATATATGGCTAAGAAAATGCCTAAAATCGGCGGTACATTCCTTCAGGCAGAAAGTGAAGTTTCCGCAATTAATATGGTATACGGTGCAGGCGGTGCAGGTGTCAGAGTAATGACAAGCTCATCCTCTCCCGGAATCAGCTTAAAACAGGAAGGTATTTCCTACATTGCAGGTGCAGACGTTCCCTGCGTAATTGTTAACATTGTAAGAGGCGGCCCGGGTCTTGGCGGTATTCAGCCTGCTCAGTCCGACTATTTCCAGGCTACAAAGGGCGGCGGACACGGTGATTATCATCTTGTTGTTCTTGCTCCCAGTTCCATTCAGGAAATGGTAGACCTCACATCAGATGCATTTGACATTGGCGACAAATACAGATGTCCCGTTATGATTATGGGTGACGGTATGCTCGGTCAGATGATGGAACCCGTTGAGTTCAAAGATACCGATGCATCATCTCTCCCCGAAAAAGAATGGGCAACCTCGGGCACAGGCATGAAGAGAAAGAAAAACGTTATTAACTCCCTCTTCATCGAAGCTTCCGAGCTGGAAGACCTTGTTCTTGAAAGACAAAAGAGATATGACGAAATCTGCAAAAATGAAGTTCGCTATGAAGCAGTGGACGTTGAAGATGCAGATATCGTTTTAGTTGCCTACGGCACAACTTCGCGTATTGCAAAAACAGCTATGGCAAAAGCAAAAGAAAAAGGCTACAAAGTTGGAATCATTCGTCCCATCACTCTCTGGCCTTTCCCCTTTGAAGCTTTTGAAAAAGCTCTTTCCAAAAATACAGACAAAACCTTCCTTGCAGTTGAAATGAGCATGGGACAGATGGTTGAAGATGTTCGCCTTGCAGTTAACGGCAGAGCAAACGTTGAGTTCTTCGGAAGAACCGGCGGTATCGTTCCCACTCCAAAAGAAATCCTTGCAAAGATTGAAGAAATCGGAGGTGCAAAATAATGGGAAAAGTTTTCAAAAAACCTCATGCATTAAGTGATGTATCTTTTCACTATTGCCCCGGATGCCCTCACGGAATAGTTCACCGTCTTGTGGCAGAAGTTATTGACGAACTCGGCATCGAAGGCGACACAATTGGTGTTGCTCCCGTAGGATGCTCCGTATTTGCTTACAACTATTTCGAATGTGACATGCAGGAAGCCGCTCACGGCAGAGCTCCCGCTGTTGCAACCGGTATAAAAAGAGCACTCCCCGACAAAGTGGTATTCACCTATCAGGGCGACGGCGACCTCGCTGCAATCGGTACTGCAGAAACAGTTCATGTTGCGGCGAGAGGCGAAAATGTAACAACAATCTTCATCAACAACGCTATCTACGGCATGACCGGCGGTCAGATGGCTCCCACAACTCTTGCCGGTCAGGTTACACAGACCTCTCCCTACGGCAGAGATCCCAAAACCCAGGGTAACCCCATCAGAGTGAGCGAAATGCTTGCAACTCTCGACGGCCCTGCCTACATCGAAAGAGTTACAGTTGACACAGTTCCCAACATCAAAAAAGCAAAAGCCGCAATCAAAAAAGCGTTTCAGCTTCAGATGGAAGGTAAAGGTTTCACACTTGTTGAAGTTGTGTCAACCTGTCCCACAAACTGGGGTATGTCACCTCAGGAATCCTTCAAATGGATGAGAGAGAATATGCTTCCGCATTATCCTCTCGGTGTATATAAAGACATCACTGCAAAGGAGGAAGCGTAATCATGACATACGAAACAATATTCGCCGGCTTCGGCGGTCAGGGTATTCTTTTCTCCGGTAAGGTTGTTGCCTATGCCGGCATGCTCGAAGGCTTGAATGTTTCCCATCTTCCTTCCTACGGTCCCGAAATGCGCGGAGGCACAGCAAACTGCAGTGTCATCGTTTCCGACGAACCCGTTGCATCTCCTCTCATCACCGAGCCCACAGCTCTGGTTGTTATGAACGGACCCTCGCTTGACAAGTTTGAAAAAGCTGTTGTTCCCGGAGGCAAAATTTTCATCGACTCCACTCTCATTTCAAGAAAATGCGAAAGAGACGATGTTGATGTTTACACCATTCCTGCAACACAGATGGCTCTCGACATGGGCATTGCAAAGCTTGCCAACATGATTATTGTCGGCAAGCTCATCAAAGAAACAAACATGTTTACATGGGAACAGCTCGAAGGCGCAATCACCAAGCTTGTTCCTGCTTCAAAAGCAGCTATGCTTGAAAGCAACATAAAAGCTCTCAGAGCAGGATACGAATATTAATTATCATATTAAAAAGCTCTGCCGATTAGGCGGTTGGTCTTAGCCTTAACAACCGACACTAAAGGCGGTTTTAAAATATAAAATTCGCCTCACTCGTCGTTAAAATACTCGGAAATATAACCATATTTCCTGCGTTTTTGCCTTGACTGAGACAAAATTTATTATTTTAAAACTCCAAAGGACCTCAAACGGATGAATTTTTGAGTAGCTTTTGGTGCGAAGGACGCAGGAAGGCTACT
>JAFQBA010000004.1 GCA_017416845.1 Clostridia bacterium | reverse complement strand
ATGACCTCCTTTTGATTATTTTATATTGCAGTTGGTAGCCGCAATTTAATTATATCAAAAGGAGTTTTAATTTCCAAGATTTATAGCTAAAAGCTTTATCGAACCCCCGGACAATCCGGGGGTTTTCATATACAATAAAAAGCGAAAGAATTCTCATTCTTTTGCTATCTCTTACATGCTTTTTTTCATCGGCATTTATAACAAATGATGTAGCATTAATAACATTTGTTCCATTTTCCATCGCTCTTTTGAAAAAACAAGGTGCAAAAACCTTGATTTTTGCAGTAACACTTGAAACTGTTGCCGCAAACCTCGGAAGTCTGCTCACTCCCATAGGCAATCCGCAAAACTTGTTTCTCTATTCATTTTACTCAATGTCCATTGGTGATTTTTTCAAGATTACTCTTCCTCTTGGCACAATTTGCCTTACATTAGTGTGCATTTTATGTGTTTTTCGAAAAAACAGACCTCTTGCGAATGATACTAATGAAAAATCATATACGCTTAAAAAAATGCCTCTTCTTGCATACGCTGTGCTTTTTGTCATGGCTATCTTGTCTGTGCTCGGAATCATCCGTTGGTATGTTTCACTTGCTACGGTGCTTGTTTTCACGCTTATTTATAAAAAAGAGCTCATATTAAAGGCTGATTATATTTTACTTTTCACTTTTATCTGCTTTTTTATTTTCGTCGGGAATGTAGCACGTATAGACACAGTATCACATTTCGTAACAAACGCTATTCACAACAGAGAAATGGTTTTCTCAGCTCTTATAAGTCAGTTTATAAGCAATGTTCCTGCCGCTGCAATGCTTTCGTCTTTTACAGATAACGCCAAAGCTCTTATAATCGGCACAAACATCGGTGGTCTCGGAACAATTATTGCCTCTATGGCAAGTCTTATATCATATCGGTATATAAGCAAAACGGAAGACGTTAAAGCCTCCCGTTATCTTATATGTTTTTCCGCTGTTAATTTTTCTCTGCTATTATTACTTATTTCAGTCTATACATTCATCTGATAGAGCTGTACGATACTCCATTTTGAAGATTGATACCCTTATATTTCGCAAGTTCACTCACACTGACCATCTGATATCCTGCTTCATACAGCTTTGGCACAACCAATTTAACAGCCGCTGCAGTCTGAGAGTAAAGATCATGCATAAGAATGATATCACCATCTTTAACTTTGGAAATTATGGAATTGTATGTTGAATTTGCATTTCTTGTTTTCCAATCAAGAGTATCAACAGACCACAATATAACAGGGTATCCCGAAAGCGACCTGACCCTTGAATCAATACTGCCGTATGGTGGTCTCATTACCTCGGGATATATTCCTGAAGCATCATATATGGCATTTTTTGTTGAATTCAGTTGATATGAAACCGAAGAATCAGATGCTTTCACCAAATCCGGGTGGTTGTATGTATGGTTGCCGATTTCCATGCCAAGTTCAAATGCTCTTTTTACTGTTTGCGGATATAATTTAACATTTTGTCCGACACAGAAAAATGTTGCACGGGCTCCATATTGAGTCAAACAATCAAGTATCTGAGGTGTATATGCACTTGGACCATCATCAAACGTAAGAGCAATCATAGGTTTTGATGGATCTATGTATTCACTTCCCTTGAATCTATAACCCATATTATAATATGCAGCGTAGTGGTCAGCAAACACTGTCTCCTCTTTTTGAGAAGGCGATATCATAATTGCGCTTATGGCGGATATATCATCATACCAGCCAACCTTTTTATAATCATCGAGTGACGAGCATGCAATTATAAGCATTCTGCCATCTCTCGCATAAACAGACATAACAGGCTCAGTATACCATCCAACCGCCTTATAATCTTCCAACTCACTCATTTTAACTACAAGTGTACGATTATCAATGCTATACATTAATGTAACAGGTTCCTCGTACCATCCAACAGATTTATAGGCGTCCAAATCACTTATTTTGATTATATTTTGTTTTCCTTGCACAGAGTATACCGTCATAACCGGATACTCGTACCATCCGACATTTTTATAGACATCAATTTCACTTTTCTTTATAATAAGACAGCGGTAATCGGGAGTATACACCGTTGTTACAGGTTCGGTATACCATCCTACACTGCAATAATCATCTACAACATCATGCTCCACTAATAGATATCTTCCGTCGACAGAATAAAGGATTGTTTTGGAATTTTCAGTATATCCTGCTGTAATACATAAGAAACACTGTGTAATAATTATAAAAACCATAACAAGAGAAAACTTTTTCATTTGAATCCCACCTTACTGATATAATACTACATAATCCGACTTATTTCAAGTTTTTTCAGATTACTTTTTTTGGCATTTTGACGAATATTTATATATGTTTTTTTGTTTAAAACAAACATTGTGTTTTGGAAAACAATATGATAAAATAATATTACATCAAATGCTAATTCAACAGAAAAGAGGATTTTTATGTTCAAATCCGGAGATACGGTATTATACAGTTCTGAAGGTGTATGCAGAATAAAAGAAATAACCATAAAAAATTTTGGAGACACATCAATAGAGTATTATGTGCTTGAGCCTGTATTTAACAACCGTTCAACATTTTTTGTGCCTTCAAAAAATGAAAAACTAACATCGAGAATGCATACGCTTCTTAAATATGATGAGTTAACTGAAATAATAAAAAACTCTGCAGACAATACGTGGATTGAAAATGATGCCCAAAGAAAAGAGATATTCAAATCAATATTATCTGAGGGAGAAATTTCTGCAATCATATCAATGTTTAAAACCATTATGAATCATAAAATCGATATTGAAAATTCCGGCAAAAAACTTCATAAGCCTGACGAAAGTGCTTATAAAGAGGCTCAGAAAATCATATATGAACAGTTTGCAATGTATGTAGATATTTCAAAAGACGATGTTCCAGCAATTATCTTAACTCAAAAATAATTTGAAAAATTGTATAAAATTAAATATAAAGTCAATACTTTTAGTGAATAACTTTTTTCACCGTCCTGTGATTCGGAAAGGAAGAATTTGCTCATGAAAAAAATGATTATTGCTATATGTATTGGCTTTTTTATTACTTTAATTATTCATTCTGGTTTTAAATCAACTGAAACCGCACTCGCAAAAAGTGTACTCAGGCTCCATGTTATTGCAAACAGCGATTCTGCATGTGATCAGGAATTAAAACTAAAAGTACGTGACAGAATACTACGCGAAATGACATCACTTTATGATGACAGCGATAGTATGGAATCAGCAAAAACTATAACTGAAACTAATCTTGATAAAATAAAAGAATGGGCAGCTGATGAGATAAAAAAACAAGGATACAGCTACGAAGTAACAGTCAGCCTCGGGAAAGGTGATTTTCCGACAAAAGAATACGGAAATCTGATATTACCGGCAGGCTCTTATGAAGCATTGAAGGTTGAAATCGGAAACGCAACCGGGAAAAACTGGTGGTGTGTTCTATTCCCGCCACTTTGTTTTGTTGACGAAACCTGCGTCAGCGCAAGTTCAGACATTTTCAGTGATATCGAAAAAAATGGCGGTCGTGATTTAAGCGAGTTTGTAAATAAAGAAAAAAGCTCCGGAGTGGAGCTTAAGTTTAAAACTTATGAAATATGGCAAAGCAGCAGAAAAAAACTTGCCTCTATTTTCAAAGGATGGTTTCTTGATATTAATTTTTGTCGAGAGCTTTTATAGAATTGGAATATTGCGACGGGCTCATGCCCGTCGTTTTTTTGAACTGACGGGAAAAATAGTGAATTGATGAATAGCCCAGCATTTCGGCAATTTGAGTTATGTTGTAGTTGTCTTCACGGATATATTTTTTTGCAAGGTCAATTTTCATCTTAATGAAATAGTCAATGGGTCCCATGCCAAGCGATGTTGAAAAAAGTGCCGAGACCGCAGATTTGCTCATGCCCGAATAGGAACAGATGTCGGCAAGGGTCATCATGCGGGAAACATTTGCATTCATATGTGACAAAATAAACTCAAGATTTGAATTGAGTCTGTTACTTTTGGACATGGAATATTGTCCAACATCGTTGTCACGCATAAACAAAATGAGAAGCTCCGAAAGATACATTTTGATGAGCTGTTCGCTGCCAACAAGTGATTCGGCATTTCTCTCCAATGTTGTGGTGGTGTGAGCATTTACGGGTGTCAGAAAAGAATTGGTGAATTCGCTGATTATTTTTGAAATCAGCGATTTTTGCGTCTGACCCACGCTTAAAAGCTTGTTCTCAAAAAAGCTCATGGCAGGTGAAGAACACGCAAAGGAAACTATCACAATATTGGGTGCGATTTCTCCGTTGGATTCGTGCCTGTGCCACTGATTTGGTTTGTGGAAGAAAATCTGACCACCGGAAAGAGCAAAGCTTTCGTCATCGACAGTTACAATGATTTCGCCCTTGTCCACATAGACAAACTCCCAAAAATCGTGAGATTCACCATGAAATTTGTAGTTTTTTGAAAATTCAAAATAATGAACGGTAAAAAGCTCATTAATGCGTATGCATTCCTTTAAATGAGCACCGTAGTATTTTTTCATACTCATCACCAAGTTAGAGTATAACATCTATTGCTTCTCATTGCAACCACATTCAAAATATATTGCAAAAAAAATGAAATATTGTGCAAATATATTTCTCCGTGTTTAATATAAAATATAAGCATATTAAACAGGCGGAGGAAAATATTTATGAAAGTAATTATTTGTGACAACTACGAACAAATTGCCAAAGAAGTAGCGAAAATGGTTTCAGACCAAATTAACGAAAAACCCGACTCTGTTCTTGGCATGGCAACGGGAACAACTCCGGCAGGTGTTTACAAAGAGCTTGCAAAAATGTATGAAAACGGTAAGCTCAATATGTCTGAAGTTAAAACCTTTAATCTTGACGAATATTATCCCATGGCGGCAGATGATGAACACAGCTATCACAGCTTTATGAATAAGCATCTTTTTTCAAAGGTGAACATCCGCCCCGAAAACATACATATTCTTGACGGAAAATGCAAAAACCCCAAGGTTGAATGCGACAATTATGAAAAGAAAATTTCAGAATGCGGCGGCATTGACCTGCAATTTTTGGGCTTTGGTCAAAACGGTCACATAGGCTTTAACAATCCTGATGTTTCCCTTGAGGGTGACACCCACCTCACAAAGCTCACTCAAAAAGCCTTGGAAGTTCACTATGCACATTTTGAAAACCCCGATGATGCCCCCACTCATGCGCTCACCATGGGTCTCGGAACCATCATGCGTTCCAAAAAAATTGTTATCATGGCAAGCGGAGCATTAAAGCACCGCATTGTGAGACGGATTCTTGAAAGAAACATCCGTACCGATGTTCCCGCAACAATACTTCACATCCATCCCGATGTTACCTTGGTTTGCGACAGAGCCGCATATGAGGGTGTGAGAATTGGTGTTGACCTTGGCGGAACCGAAATGAAAATCGGCGTTGTGGATGATAACTTCCAGATTCTCAAAAAAGTCACAGCCCCAACCCCGCAGGAAGCTGATGCCGACACTGTAGCATCAAAAATTGCCGAAAAATGCCTTGAACTTATGAACGACTACAGCGTTGGTTCAATCGGAATCGGAACTCCTGGGCTCATCAGAAATTCAAAAGTAACTGCCGTAAATCTCAAGTTCGATAACTACGACCTTGCCGGTGCAGTTAAAGAAAAAACCGGTGTCACAACCTACATTGCCAATGATGCAAACTGTGCCGCTCTTGCAGAGGCTGCGGCAGGTGCGGGCAGAGATGTTAAAAACTCGATTGTTCTCACCCTCGGAACAGGGGTCGGCGGCGGAATCATTTTTGACAAAAAGGTTTATGAAGGAAGAGGAAGCGGCGGAGAGCTCGGTCACTTCCCCATAAAATATGACGGCAAAAAATGCGGATGCGGTCTAACGGGATGTTTTGAAAAATATGCATCAACCACAGCTCTCATGGAAATGGCAACAGATGCGGCAATAAAAAATCCCGATTCACTTTTAGCACAAAAATATGCCGAAAACCAAAACAAGCTAAACGGTCTCCTGTTTTTTGAAGCAGTGAGAGAAAACTGCCCCGTGGCAAATGCGACACTTGATGAATATACCGATTACCTTTCGGCAGGAATAAACGGACTTATATACATTTTTGACCCCGAAAAGGTTATTATTTCGGGCGGTATATCGGGAGCAGGCGATGCACTTTTGTCTCCCCTTAAAGAAAAGATAAAATTTGATGTGCCGATTGTTATTGCCGAGCACAAAAACAATGCAGGCTTAATTGGTGCTTCACTTCTTCACTGATTTTTAATAAGAATATTGAAAAAAATCTGCTTGTATGATATAATACAGGCAGATTTTGTTTTTGAGGTGATCTTTAATGTTAAATGAAAAAATATATCTTTTTGAAGGAAACGATGAGGTTTTTCTTGAAACTTATTGTGCCGACAAAATTTGGGATAAAAAAAGAGATGCAATTCTGGTTATTCCGGGCGGCGGATATGGAGGTGTTTGTGCCGACCGTGAAGGCGAACCCATTGCCCTCTCCTACCTCGGCAAAGGTGTGAACGCTTTTGTTTTAACCTACAGTACCGGAAAATCGGCAGCTTTCCCCAAGGTGCTCATTGAAGCATCAATGGCAATGAAGCACATTAAAGACAATGCCGAAAAATATAACATTGACCCCAAAAGGGTTTTTGTAACCGGTTTTTCTGCAGGAGGTCATCTTTGCACATGTCTTGGCACACTTTGGCATTTGCCCGAGGTTCAGGAAGCCGTCGACATGGAATTTGGCTACAACAAGCCTGCGGGCATTATCCCGGTGTATCCGGTTATCACGCCCTTTACTCCAAATGCCCACGTTGGTTCATTCCGCAATCTTTTCCATTCTGAAAATCCTTCCGTTTCTGACCTTGAAAGTGTTGCACTAAACACCAAGGTTGATGAAAATTCATCACCTGCATTTATTGTGCATACCTCCGACGATCAAATTGTTCCTGTTCATAACTCCCTTGCGCTGGCTCAAAGCTATGCTCTCAAGGGAATGAAATTTGAGCTTCACATCTACCCAAGCGCACCCCATGGTGTTGCACTGGGAAACGACATAACATCCCTTGGAAAAGACAGCTATGTGAATAAGTCCATTGAAGGCTGGATTGATCTTTCAATTGAATGGATGAAACAGATTTGACTTTAAACATCAGAAAATGAATACTGCGACGAACCGATGATGTGAAGTGCCTTAAAGGTTATCGGGACAGTTTGGGGACGTGCCAAAAAATGTACGTCCCCATTTGGCTTTTGGGGACGTGCCAAAAAATGTACGTCCCCATTTGGCTCCCATTTGGCTCTCATATAAGTCTTATTTACAATCCTGTTTGAAGCAAAAAGTTTCATCACATCTACCTCCTGTATAAATTATTTTTGTATGCAACATAGCCAAAACGATAATCTGCATCGTCAATATCGAAATCAACGATGCAGATTACTGTTTTTAAACACAACCAAGAACACGATCATTTATCTTTTTTAATTCTTCAAAAGTTATTAAACCTTTATTTTTGTCCGGCCCAACGACCACACCACTAACTTCATTCATAAATGGACCATTATAGCCTATATCCTTGAGCAGGCCAACCAATTCTGCCCAGTCTATTTTCCCTCTGCCAGGCGGCAAATGGCACTCATCAATAAAATCGTAATCGGAAATATGCAAGGTGGCGATTTTATGGCCTACATTCTTTACAAATTCTCTATGTGACTGTGTCAAAAGATGATTCACATCAAAACAAATTTTAATATTTTGATCAGACTCCGTCAATTTGAGAATTTCGTCACTATCTCGCCCCAAACATGTTCTTGGAAGATTTTCCACTGCTAATACTACACCATACTCCTTTGCCTTTTCATTGATTTCATAAATTGATTCAGTGGCATACTTCAAACTATCAGCACGTTTCTCAGCTTCAATAGGCTCACCACTCCCATGGATAACCACAACCTTAACTCCAATGTTCGCCACTTTCTCTATTATCATCTTATCCAATTCGATAGTTTGGCGGCGTATAGTTGCTTGCAAAATCGCCGGATTTATTTCTTCGTCACAAAATGGAAGATGGTATGACCAAAGCTCTACACCTGTTTTGATGGATAACTTCTTTATTTCCATCAAATCCAGAGACGAAAATACATCTTTGGCATATTCTATACCGTTTGAATTATATAATGGCGAAAGCTCCATAGCACTTATCCCTGCTTCTTGACAACTACCAAAAACTTCTGCTGGAGTTCTGTCTGTGAAGTGACATGACAAGCCCACTTTTAGTTTGTCCATACTCATAATCATACCTCTATTATATTATCGATTTTATTTTAAGAATAGAAACGAAAAATAAATAGCCGTTCAAAACCACCAGGTCCAATCTCAGTCAAAATATTACTTGCCAAAAATCTGAACCTCGGAAATACTGTTCCAACCACTCTTTGAGTTTCCATAACCAACAAAACGAATATATTTAGCTTTTGTATTACCAAGCGAGTAATATTCATAATCTGATGTGTTACCTGTAGATTCGGTTTCGTTGACTGTTTTCCATGTTTTTCCGTCATCAGAAACCTGCAAATCAAAGTATGCCATACGCTTATGACCTTCATAGAATGCAATAGCAACACAGTTGAGCTCGGCACTCTTTGCAAGTTCAAAGCTTATCCATTGATTACCCTCAGCTGACCATCTGGTCTCCAAATCACCATCAAATGTGTTTTCAGGAACATTGCCGTCATCAGTGCTTGCATTTACCTTGGAAATGCCGATATTGTCAAGACCTGTGGTATCAATTATTATAACTCTGTCTCTCATAGGCGGAAGCGATATCATATAACTTGTGATTTCATCGCTTTCTTTATCTTTGAGAATGATATACTTTGCGCTCTGGTCATTACTTTCATAATAAGAACATTCATACTTGGATTCATCATACTTTGCCTCGAAAGTTTCGGGTAGTTTATCAACTATATAGCAGCGGTTGTATGCATTAAAACCATCAAGGAGCTCACCATCCGCATATAAGCCATCGGCTAAAATATAGCTTTTAGGTTCAGTATCGTTTTTCCACTGCTCTATAGGAACAATCGCATCCTCAACCACAGGAAGCTCTTCCTCAAGAAGATAAGGAATGAATTCCACTCTCAGATTGATATTCTGAGCATCAATGAAATGAATGGCAATTCGTTCAATTTCGCGGTTGATGGTTGAGCCTGTTCCCTGCGGTGATGTAGGAAGAGGATTGGAATCCATAACAGAAAGCTCATAATCAGCATCGCACAAAATGTTCATTTTAAGCTTTTTGTTACCTTTTGAAATAATCGCACTTTTTTTGTCGTCAGAAATCTCAATATCTGAACGGTAAATATTATAAAAAGCGTAAACTTCCGAAGGGTCGTAAAGCTTTATTTCATCCTGAACAACAAAGGTGGTTCTTCCTCTGCCAAGCATTATACCTCTTTTGTATGAAGTTACAAAATCTGCATAAGTTTCTGTTAAATCTCCCCAAGCATATGCCCCGCCTCTTTCGGTTTTGAATACATCAATAGTATCTCCGGGGCTTAACTTCTGTCCACCGTCTGCAGAAGGATTGATTACAATGCAACTATTTGCCTCTGCTCGATTGTTATAGTAATTCCATCTTCTTCCATTTTCAGTGCTTTCGAAATATCCGGGAAGACTGTATTTATCCCTACCCGGATTGGTTATCCAGCTTTCACCCAAAGCATCAAGACCAATGGTACCAGAGTTCATTTGACCATGTGATGCAGATGCATCCTGAATTACCATGCCTCCAAACAATTCCTGATTGCCATTCCATGTGCTTCTCATGGTAACTAAGTCATTGTTTCGGAAAAACTTATCAAGGCCTAATTCTAAATCTTCCATGTTATTATAGTCAACATTAGTATCAAAAACTAAAAGTTCAAACGGAGAAGCAAGATTGGCATGGTCCACTGCATATTTTTGCAATGGTACTTCCTTATTTAAAACGCCATATGTGTAAGATACTGCAGCAGGTGTATATTTTCCTCTAGTCATATCATTATAGCAAAATGGATAGTTTGATGAAGAACCATAAATTGTAAAATATGCACATCCGGTTATAGAAGGAATATTCTCGAGCCCAAAGCATGTTCCAAATGAACTCTTCATTGAAGAAAGCCATCTTGCAACATAAGGTCCCACATATCCCCAATATCCAAGTCCCTCATACCAAGATGAATCGGGATAAAGTTTCTCCAGCGGTTTTTCCAGGTTTTTAAAGCAACCTTGCATAATATTCGAAGCATAGTCTACATCTGAATCTGCAATTGCGATTACTGAAATAAAAGTATTTATATTCATCATTACAGAAAAGTTATCAGAGCCAAAAAAAGCCTGGTAAAAACTTGATTTGTATTTTGATAATCCGGGATTTGCGAATAACTCTCTGACCATATCAAAATGATTTTTCTTTAAAGCATCTATTATAGTTGTTTTTTGTTGATCGTTGAGCCAATCATAAAGCCAGTCATAGCAAAGCGCAACCGCAAATACAGTTTGCACATTATCAATAAGCTGATATGTACCCCAATCATCGATAGAACATAAATAGTTCACTTCATCCCATGCCCTTTGAGCAAATCTCTCATCTTTTTCCACGCGGTACACAAAAGCACATTTTGATACATTAGCCCAATAATCCATGGCAATTCCTATATACGATGCGGTGGCTGTATTTACATTTATTTCTGTGACTTTATTCGATAATAGTTTGGTGGCTTCATCCTTTATCTTTTGATAATTTTCGGTCAAAATAATGTTTTTACCAAAGGCATTTTCTCTTATTTTCTCGAATTCTTTCTCTCTGCCAAAAAGGTAAGGATGTCCTCCTGCTATGGTATCTTGTAATGAAGATATAAAAGTATCATTACTAACCTCGGGATACACATAATCCTTCTGACCTTTTATATATGCCTCGTTTTCAGTGGTATAGATATATGGTCTCATTTTTTTGTCGCTGTATTCCGAAGAGAAAACCACAAGCAGGGAGTTGTCTGTGCTTATCTCAAATACAATGTCAGTCTTTCCCTCAGATAGCATAGTTTCAACAAATGAAGTGATTACAAATGGTGATTCAAACTTGCCCTGCTTTGCCATAACACAAGAGGATACAAGATTTTTGTCATCCTGCTCACCTTTGGCATAGCCATAGAGATATACTGTAGATCCGGGATATGCATTGCGCAAATACAGTGACAAAATCACACCACCAAAATTACATCCTTTGAGGGAGGAAATGTCAAATTCCATTTTTATTGTTCGTTTATACACATCGCCGCACAGGAGAACCTGACTGTTGTCCTTGTCCTTAACAGAAGTGGAGTTCTGTTCTGTGTATGTGTCAAATGTGCAGTCAACTGTTTTTTCTTCGTAAGCTGAGATGGTGTCGTCACTTACTCCCGTCTGCACCTGCGCAGATGACACACTATCTGCACCGTAGCACACGCCTGAGAATGTCATAACAAAGCACAATAAAATACAAATATATTTTTTCATCACGTGCACCTCCATTCTTTATTCATAAACATATATTGCTTTCAGAACTGCGGCCGATGTTTCCATAACTACAGTGTTGCAACTTGTGGCAAAATCTTCATATGACTTAAGTTCATCTAATTTAACCGATGAAATCTCATCAGATGCACTGTCATATTTCAGTATGCTGAAACTGCCTATATACTGCGGAAAAAGAGTCTGATTGTTGTAATTTTCAGGCAATGTTGAAAAACTGAGAAGCTTTATTGTTTCTGTTCCCTTTGAATAAAGTGTACCACCCAAAATCATCGATTCAGGTAAATAATCCATACCCGGATTGTCAGACAAAACAGATTCGTCACCTCTTAATGAACTATACTTGTTGTCGCTCATAGTAGTTACGTTTGAGAGTTTTTTGTCACCACTGCGATAGAAAATCTGCAGACCCAAAACATAGTTTTTATTGTCAGTGCTAAGTTTAACAAGGTCACCTTTTTTCAGCCCAAGATTTTGAAAATAGTTCAAATCTTCAGAATATACAAAGCTTTCATCGCCCGAAGGATTTTTTACGATTAATTTTGCAGCTTCGCAGCCTTCGGAATCTAAACTCAGACTCACTCCAGCCACCATGTAAAGCTGGGATCTCGACGATACCGACTCGCCAGCATCTGTCAAACGAAAAGTAGCAAGCACATAGTCTGCCATATCATTATTAGGGGCAAGTGAATATCCTGTGAGATCACGGTTAAGAAAGTAAGACCCATTCATGGAAGACATGTTGAGTACCTTATAGTCAGAATCTTCGGCATCGCCAACATCCTCAGAAGCCGGCACCTGGAACAGACGGGCTGAAGTTGGCACAAACAAACGAGAAATGCCTCTTGAAGTGATGGTCTTCTGATTATTACGATACTGAATGTATCTGTCGGCAGAGCTGCCGTAGTTTTTGGATATGAAGCCTGTTTTAAACAATCCTGATATATTTGAGTCAGAGCTCATTACATCATTAGCGTAGTTGACAGCAGTAAGCTTTCGTTCTTCATTCAGCTTATATGTCACAAGACCCGCAAGAATGGATTCGGTTTGTGCAGGATCTTTGGGAATGCTTACATAAATAGCTTCAGCACCGCCTTTATAAGCTTTTCCGTTCACAGAAAGAACCTCTGCAACATCATATGTAACAATTTTGCCGGATTCTGTCAGAAGTTTTATGGCAAGTGTTGTTGTCAGTCCTTGTTTTTTATACATAGATTGAATCAGATAGCCAACAGAATATTCATTGTTGCCCTGCTTTTGAATGTATATGATAACACCATCTGGATTGATGTAACCCGTAATTATTTCTCCAAGATATACATCTTTGCCTATTGCAGCCATTGCCGCATCGGTAATATTGTATTCACCACTGTCAATGGTGATGTAGCCGCTCGCTATGCCATCTAATTCACCGATTATGATATCACGACAGATTACAACATCAGCTATGGTAGAATCTAAACTTTTTGCTATCCACAAAATGTCATTTTCAAAAATATTTTCAAACGAGCAAGGAGCTCCTTCTTGATTGCGATAGCTTATTATCATGTTGTCTTCATCGAAGAAAAAGCTTCGCCCACTAACGAGCTTATCCGATATCAGGCGATCCTGCGCAGAAACTCCGCGAACAATATATTCATCATATGCATATATGACAACAGCTTTAGCTACACTACCACTGCCGAAAATCAAATCGACACTTCCTCTTTCAGGAACCATGTTTTCGCTTATATATCCTGAACGTTTGCCGTTATATATTATCAGAGCGTCATTTGCAAAAGAGAGCTCTTTGATTTTGCCGTCGGCTGTTTCGTAGGTATATGTGTTGTTGTTTAGTTGTATATTTTGAGTAGAATAAATCGTTTTTACGTTATTGTCTGTTTCTTTGTGAGAATAGACAGACTGCAACTTATATGAACTGTCATAATATGCATCAACATTGTGGCCAAAGAGTGAATCGGTGTTAAATCCATTTGAGTATAACACCATATCGCCTATACCCACTCTACCTTCGCCCGTTCCGTCGGGTCTATTGAATCCATAGAACTGAACATCATACACCACGTCTGAAATTAGATTAAGATTCCACATTACTCCAAGCAAAGTGTCTCCTTTTTCCAGGTGAATTATAGCTCCGCTTCCGGTAATTGTCATTTTAGGAAGCTTCGTATGCAAAGAAGCATAAAGAAGCTCGCAAACCTCTGACATCTTTAAAACATCAGACCCCGGAATCGGCAAGTCAATTTTTATTGCCGTCGACATGTATCCGTTTGGCCATCCGCCCATTTCTGTAGCAATATAGTCATATCCCAGAGCTGTGACAGTCATTTTCAAAGCCTCGTCTCTTTTCAGCGGATCGTCAGGTCTGAATTTTTGGGCAGGAGATATAACCCCCCACGTATAGAGACCGCACACAGATTCATAGTATTCGCTGTTTTCTCTGACATCCTCAAAAGGAATATCACATACTCCCAATGAATCAACTTTAAGCGCCTTACTCAGATATAGCGCAAATTCACCTCTGGTAACGTTTGTTGACAAATCTGCGTCGGCAGGAACAATGCCAAGATCGGTAAGAAGAGTTTCGCTCATGTCGTCTTCCTGCGCATATGCATTGAAGGAAAATACGGTCAAAAGTAATGTGATGCTCAAAATTAGAAATATTATTTTTTTCACTGATTCACACCTCCTGCATATTTGTCGTACACTCTTGAAAGCATTACGGCAATTTCTGCTCTCGTGATTAAAGCTTGCGGATTGAAGTTGCCGGACTCATCACCAACAACAATTGCATTTTCACAAAGATATGCCACACTGTCGGTTGCATATCCTGCAATGTCACTTTCATCATGGAAATTCAACTGTGATGATGAGGACACATCGTATCCCTGTGCTTTGAGTGTATTGGTGATTATAACTGCCACATCTTGTCTCGAAGCAGCTTTCCCAACTCCAAACACACCATCACCAATACCTTTCACAATCCCATTTGCAGTTGCTCCATTTATATATGGGGTATACCATGCACCCGCATCAACATCTTTAAATTCCACATAACTGTCCGAAGTAATATTGAACATAGTGCAAATAAGCTTTACAACCTCTTCACGAGTTGTATTGTGGGAAGGTGCATATATGAGTTCGGATTTTCCGGAAATTATATTTTTCGAATAGAGCTTTGAGATGTGGTCTTTTGCCCAGTCATAACCCAAAAGATCCGTAAACGGAACCATCGCCTGAACAGGCACTTGAACATTAACTGCAATGTTTGTGCCAGGTACAGAGCCGGATGATCCCTTCGAAGAGCCTGATGATCCCTTCGAAGAACCGGATGAGCCCTTTCCGACAGAGGCATTACCGTTGTCACTGTCTTTATCGTTTTTCTCTGCTTTGTCGAGTTCTCTGTTGAAAATTTCCACAAATTCTTCTCGTGTGAGCTCCTTGCCCATCAACTCTCTGTCGATAGAATCGGTAGATGTGAGAGCATTGTAGCGAGGCATATCCGCATTTATGCCGAGGAGCTGTGCATTTTCGGCAATGTTGAGCATTACGCTTATCTCTGAAATATGGCTTGCATTTTTTGCTTTTTCCAATATGATAAACAGTTTTACATCATCAAGAGCCAGCTTCATTGCAGAAACTATGCCTTCGGGAGAATCTGCACTCCAGTTCTCAAGCTTAGCAAAAAAGCTGAGAAGCTCATCGTAATATTGTGTGTCGGCATATGAAGCCCATTCGTTGTATGTGTTCTCATCACAAGCCTTGATGCGGGGCAAAACAGCTTCAAAAAGCTTTGAAAGAATAGCTGAATCACTGTTTTGTTCAAGAGCTGTATAAAGCGCGGCAGAGCCGATGAGTGATGAAACTGTGTTCATATTTTCATCGGTGCGTTCTGCAAGCGAGGCGTTTCCTCTGAGGGTAATGTAGCGGTTGTAAAAAGCTGCTTTGTCCTTTACATATTCAATATAGGGCGAATCGATTTCAAACAGGGGCGATATATAATGCCAGTTGTCGGCAATATTCTTTGTGTTGGTCTCTACTGCAATCATATTCCATAATGCGGCAATATCTTCGGGCAAAAAGAACGAAATATCGGTGCTCTCGGATGTGCCATAAAGCGGAGATATGCCCACCTTATAGTTACTACTGTTTTCAAGCTGTATTTTATCAAGAGAAAGCACACCCATTGAATCAGTGGTAAACTGATTTATGTATGTGATTTTTTCAGCATAATCATCATATACAACAACAGCGGCGGGGCGGTTGGGATAGGCGGAGTTTTTGTAATACATACCGATGTTTTCTCCGTTGCCATTGTCATAGACACGATAGCCATTTTCTTGCTGATATTTTCCCGGCTCTGTGCTTTGAGTAGCGCTTCCGTTTGCAGCAACAGCAAGAGAGAGCACTCGGAGTGATGACATATCCACTACAAATGCTTTAACGGTTTCGCCCTGCGATACACTCAACTCCTCTGTGGCAATATATTTGCCATCACTTGCAGCAATGATATCTGTTGAAACAATGCTGTTTTCAAACTCAAGCTTGTCTGCCATGGCATCATACGAAGCAAGAATCAGGGCAAATTCACCGTCTGCCGCAGTGTCATAAGGAATCTTCACAACTGCCTTGCAGGCTGAGTCAACAACGGTTTCTGACGATAGCTCATCATATTTGGAAACGTCGGCATCTGCACCTATAATCTTGGGGACAAAGTTGTTGTCTGATACATTTGTAGTAAATGATGACAAAACAACATTTTCTTCGGCAGTGTTTGAGTAAACGTCGGTCGAGCCTGATTTGATAATAAGATTGTAGGTCTTGTTATCATCAAGAGTTATCGCTTGTTTTAAGGCATAATTGCCGTCACTTAAAACAAACTCTGCATCAACCTTTTGATTTGCGGCAGAATCCACAAGCTCAACATTTGCATTGACATCATCAAATTCGGTCAGCAGTCTGAAGCTGAGTTTTTCAAGAACATTGCCATTCACAACAGGAACTATGTCGGTTGCTGTTAATGAATGAACCAACGGACTCTCACCCGTTGAAAATGAAAGCTCGGTTTTGAGCTGATATTCATAGATATCCCCAGCTTGCACAGAAAGTCTATAGCCACTGTAATTATCAAGCTGAGAATCTATCACAATTTCTGTGCTGTCACAGTGAAATTCCGCTTGTTTGCCATTGAGATATACTGTTGTGGCAGCAGAATCAATGGGATTGTTGTAATTAAAAGTGATTGAACTGCAGGGAGCGACATTTTGCTGTCCGTCGGTTATTGATGCGGAAACCAATTCAAGCTCAGGCATGCCATCAATCACAAACGATACTGCAGGATGATACTTAGTGTCGGATATTTCATAGCCGTACGCCTGGGAGGTATATCTGCCAAACACCGCCACATACATATAATCCTGATTATTTGCGATACATTGTTTTGCATACGAGGTTATATTTGCCGTTACTCTCCAGGCAGTGCGGTCACCTTTTGCATCAAGGATCTCATCTCTTACCAAATCTGTATCGTTTGCTTTGGAGAGATTTGAATAGTTATCCATAGCATATTTAACATCTGCGTGTGAAGTGGCTACGCCCGATTTTGTTTCCCAGTCTTCACCGAGAAGCTTCACAACATGAACATAACCTGCATTTGAGATAGAAGTGGTATAATGAAAATTGAATTCATCTATAACCTGAGATGACAAAAGCTTAGGAAGCGGCACTTTATATACAACAGGAGTTTTGTTAAGCTGCCATTTTCCATAGTCTCCGGATTCCGGAGAGGTTTTTATTCCGGAACTGATAATACGAAATACGGGCGTATTATTATGATTAAAAAATTCGGTGTATGATACACCATTTATATATCTATCACCGGCATCCGAAGTTGCAGTCTTGGATGACGTGCCGTAAACATCATTGGCAAATACAGATTGTATACCTGTACCGAGTATCAGAAGCATACATAAAACAAAGGAAATTAATCTTCTCATAATAAACTCTCTTTCATAACAAAGAGGCATTGCTAAACATTGAGCAATGCCTCAAAACAATCAATTATTGAAGCACGGCTGAAGTTTTGGACACGCTCAGTGGTGCTAAGGTGTTTGCAGTCCACAAAAATGCTTTTACATTTTTGGTTTCTGCATCGGGAACAAATTCATCTGACCAAATCATGATGTCAGAATCCTTAGATGTGATTTTGCATGGCAATACCAATAATTTTGCAAGCTCGTTATCTCCGTTGTACAATGCCACATACATATTCGTATCCACAGAAGAACTATCATAGTTGTATGCCTTAGCAACGGCACGATATGCAGTGCCGACAGCAAGATTTGTCATATTCTGAGCGTTGTATCTGTCGCTTGCTGAAGCTACAATCTTGAGCTCTGACACTTCATTACCCGAATAGATACCATTTGAATCGTGAATTATGTATTCAACATAAGGGGGATAGTTGTTACTCAAACTATCACATGCAAAGGTTGAAGAATTTGACTCTCCTGTTGTTATGGCAACATACATTTTAGTCTGGCTTGACGCAGTCAGCTCCTTGGCATAAGAAGTGAGCTTGATGCCATTGTATGCTTTAACGCCTTTCTCATGGTATACCTGATTATCAGCTATAACATCGGATAATGGCAGAGAAGTAAGATTAGAAGAATTTGTTATTCTCTGTGCGCCGTTATTATCCTTGTATGCAACTAATTTGCCATATCCTGTTCCGAGAACATCATTATGGTGATACAAATAGAGCTTATAATCAACAATTTTTTGTGTGCTTGTGAGAGTTGGAAGAGGGAGCTCATACATCAAATATGATACATCCTTCTTTATACCATGATTCGAAGTATACGTTGCAAATAAGTTGCTTGATACCACATACTGTTTGGTATAAGAAATTGTTTCCTTGACAGTTTCAAGACCTTCATAAGCCTTAAGTTTAAATGATATTGTAGGATGGTATTTTGTCTCAGTTAATTCATATCCATATGACTGCTCTGTGTATTTGCAGTACAGCGCCACATACATATAGTCCTGATTTTTTGCCAGGCACTCTTTTGCATATGATGTGATATTCGCCTTTACTCTCCATCCAATCCTACTACTGTTACTATCAAGGAACTCTGCTCTTTCCAAATCAGTATCGTTTGCTTTGGAAAGTCCCGTACAGTTATCTATAGCATATTTAACATCTGTGTGTGAAGTGGTTATGCCAGATATTGTTTCCCAGCCTTCGCCCGGAAGTTTAACAACGCGGACATGTCCCGCATTGCTCGCACCGGTGGCATGATGAAAATTGAATTCATCAATAAGCTGTGATGATGTAAGCTCAGGAAGCGGAATCTTATAAACAACAAGAGAGCCACTCAGTTGCCATTTACCATAGTCGTTCGAAGCAGGAGCAGTAGTTATCCCGTTGTTTGCGATACGGAAAACGGGGGTTGCAGAATGATTGAAATAGCGAGTGTAGACAGTGTCTGTTGCATACTGTGCACTGCTATCGTTTGCAACAATCTGCTCTGTAGCATAACCATGGATGTCGGACTCAGCAGTTTCTGCAAACACAAGCAATGAGGGCACACTCATAACCAATACTAAAAATAATGCTAATACTTTTTTCATACTTCATCCTTCTTTCATTTTTTATTATTTTTCGTTATTTAATTTCATTCATTCTTTTACTATAAAAATAGTTTCTGATTTCATCAAGATTTCTTGATTTTATGCGTCCCATTGCCTCTCCTGCAATGTGCCATACTTTTTCGCATATGTCTGATTTGTAGGTATTTGATTCACCGCCGCGGAAGCTCCAGAAAAGGATTGTTCTTGCACCGGCATCATATGCTGCATCTGCCGCCTGATAAATCTCATGTTCGGTGCCTGCTCTGAGGTCAACGCCCTGAATCCATATGTTACAGTCTTTTCCACTTTGAGCAGAAGCCTCAATGCAGTCTCTGGTTATATCATAAACAAAATCATATGGTTCTTTGATGTATCCTCCTTTTTCTTTTCTATTTCTCCCGGTTGCCCAATAAGGGTCAATGCCCAAATCACTGATTTCATCCACACTTAAAAGACCATCCGTCTGATGAACTGTGTGTGGCATTGTGCACACAATATTTTCCATGCCTTTGAGCTTTGCATATGCACCCACGGTTTTAAAATAATTAACCATGCTATTGCGTCTGAATTCTTCGACTTCAGTTGTAAGTGATGCAGGCATCTTCATGTTATACTGCTCTTCAAAAAGTTTTTTACAAGTTGGGCAGCAACAAGTGAAGCGTTTGTCTCCCCCCTCTTCTTTAATGCCAATAAATCGGGGTTCATCCCAAAAAATCTTGTCACCACCGCACGAAGCCACAGCGTCTATCCATTCTTTTGTAAATTGAACATAAGCAGGACTGTTAAAACAAACACTGACTGGATTTGCAGTACCATCAGAATACACTTGATGCGCCTCGGGGTGATACTGAAGGAAATGTGATTTATCTCCCGGAGGTCCCCCGAGACCCCAGTTATCAACCCAGACCTCAAGGCCTTTTTCTTTGGATATGTCGAATATTGTTTTCATTACCCCATAGTGTCTGTCCCAGTCATTGTGAGAAAACATATGTACTACAATGTCCATGTTATGACGGACAATGTCTATCATGTCTTCTTCGACATGTCTGAGAATTCTGTTCCCATGATAAGCAACTCCTGTTTTAAGTAATTTAGGAACCATATCATCTTCCTCCCAAGCCTTTTATATTATCTAATTAAGTAGATTTTATCATGCAACCAAATTTATTTCTTGGCGTTTTTTTTCGAAAAACTTTTTAAAATTGAACTTTTATTGGATAGTTCCGGAAATTAACACATTACAAATAATAAAAAAGCAGGCTGTGCCTGCACCCATGTCGCGAGCGTAGTTTCATTAACATTTCATCTCGCGAACAAAATTAAGCGTAATTTCCTATACAGTAAAAAATACGACTGCAACAACTCGCTGCAGTCGTATTTTACGCCAAAATTTAATCTTGTCAATTGATAAAAAACATGCGTTAACATTATCGATTGAACTCAAGAGTATAGGTATACGATTTAGATTCACCCCGGTCAAGCTCACAGATTTCCGGGAGTTCTGAAATAGACTCTGCTTTGCAGTAATGTCCGCTTCTGAAACTCCACGGTTCAATACAAAGAAAGGATTCATGCGGCACTGAAAATAGAGTGATATACGGGAAATCATTTGACGAATATGAAATTATGCTACCATCTTTCCCATTTATAAATTGCCATGATTTTGATTGATGATTTCCAATTGTAAAACACCCTTTAGCAAAAAACTCATCTTTAATGTATAGGGTGCACCCGTCAAATACAGATTTTCCATACCGACTATATAATGACATTCGGTTCTTGCCAATGAACAAATCAAATTCAAATCTGTATCATTAAAATTGCATAATAGATAAGTTTAGATACAACTAATGAAATCTCAATTCGTTTTTCAACTATTTGATAAAATCATACTATATATCAGCAATTGAATCTTGGTGTTTTTTTGCCAAAAACTCATTAAAATTGAACAATGAATACAGAAAGCTTCTCTAATTGAATCAAAAAATTTATTATAAATTAAAATGACTTTCTGTATGCAAGAGGTGTTATACCGACTTTTTTTCTGAATAAAGATATAAAGCTTGAATAATCATTAAATCCTGATTCGTAGCACACCTGTGAAATATTCATATCACTATTTGCCAAAAGAGCTTTGGCATATTCTATTCGATGACTTATTATATATTCGTGGGGAGTCATTTCCAAATGCGACTTAAATATTCGACAAAGATAAGATACACTAATCCCCAGGTGTTGAGATATTTCGTTGAGATTTTGAACTGTTGTCAAATTCCTGCGGATATAATCTATAGCAGCGTATAGTATATCAGGGATATATCTGTCCGAAATACCTGAGGTTTGTTGACCGAAAGCATCATTCACAGCGTACATAAATTGAATAAAATAGCTATATATAAGAAGTTGGTTATCTTTTCCGGTATTTAGATGAGATATTAATTTGCGTACAGATTTTGTTACAACATTGCTCATGTTATTTTCTGTCGATGTTATATTTTTTTCACAAAATTGACGTTCTTTAAAACATCTCAGAAGTATATTTCCGCCAGGTATATTCTCAAAAGTATCTTTGGCAATATTGATTTCCAAATATTCCAAATCACCAATTTGGGTATTCGTATGAAAATGAGGCTCTCCTGGGCGAAAGGCAACAATATCACCCGGATTAATTTGGTATATATTATTGTTTATATTTACCGCAAATTCACCTCTCAATACCATCGTGAGTTCATAATAATTATGCGTATGTATTTCCTCGTTTTCAGCAAGCATATAGTTATCTTTAAAAAGGGAATTGTATCTAATATAGATCGGCTTTGCATCTGTTCCGGTACACAGCAAAGTTTCTCCGATAACCTGTTCTCTGCAAATGTCTTCTTTAAAATCCAGCGATAGTTCCTTATATGATTTTTTTGAATGCTCTATATTTTTTTCCATTTTCCCTCATCCATTCTTATACCATAATAGTTGTTGTTGTCAGAGTCTATGATAGGTCTCCTTATAAAACTCGCCATATTACATTCTTCATTCATAGGATAACACAAAAAGGAATAAAATACAAACAACAATTTCGCGAAGAAAATTCCTTAGGAATTCATTCAAATATACTGTCTAAAAAAGAGATGCAATCATCTTCGACTGTAATTATTTTACCCATGAAAAACGAGCATTTTTCCAGTTCATACTCACAATGCCATTTAGGAGCGTGCCAAAAAATGTACGTCCCCATTTGACTGTTTTAATCATGGCATAAGCCACATAAATTCTTCGGGTGTGATTGTTTCCTTTCCGAGAGTGTGAGCAGCATCAGGTTTGGTTATCCATGGAATATCATCTGCCGCAATTCTTACTCTCATAGGCCTTAGCTTAGAGATTTCGAACTTTTCTCTTGATACTCTGATTACATTTCCTGATATATCATACTTTGAAAGTTCGGCATCTATCCTGTCACCAAAAACAGACTGATGTGTCCATACAAAATCAGAAAGTCTGATTTTTCCCTCTGATATTTCAACCGACGGTGACGGCCAAAGAGGAACAAATTCAAAGCACAGTGAGAACCTGTTTATTTTCTCACCCTTTAGTTCAACATAAATATATTCATCATCATATGACATTCTGAAAGAAGCATCAAGGGATGGATGAGGGATATAACCTGCTTTTGAAACATCACCGCAAATAAGTTTTATACCGTTTTCACTGTCGCCAAGAAAGAACGAAAGCGGTATTTCTTTTTTTATAATTCGTTCTCTCACCTGAATAAACTCTGTTTTTTTCAAGGTTTGAAGCTGCGAAATTCTTGATTCTAATTTCTCCGTAAAAAACTTGAACCCTTCCGCCTCACCATGGTATCCGAGACGATTATCTTTTTTGCAAAGCTCAATCATAGATTTGCTGTTTTGGATTTCTTTATCAACAACTTCTTCCATTTCATTCAAAACAGTAAGTTTTTCTATTTCGCCGTGAGCAAGTTCTTCACGAAGAGCGTAAAACTTTAAGATATTATGTCCGCTTTCAAAAAGAATTCCTATCGCTTTGGAAACAGAGAAAAGCTCATCATCAAATGATTCGAGGTAGGAAAGTCCTTCATGCCACAGCGTTTTCATTCTGTTCGTAAGCTCCAACACCTCGTCAAGAGTGTGTCCATAGCCAAGGCAGTCGGATATTCTGTCGCCGTCCGAAGCATCCACCACAAGCCAGCTTCTCGGAAGTTCCTTATCTCTTGGTTCAAGAGAAAGATTCCATACTACAGAGTCATGCATCGGTCCATAGTAACTGAAAAGTATGTTTATAGGATAATTTTTGTATGCTTTTTCAAACAGTTCCCAAGCTTTCACCACACTTTGTGCATTTGATTTGCCGTAATATTTTGATGCAAGTTCAAAAAGTGCCTCATGCTTATTTGAAAAATCATCACAAAATGAAAGATCTCCTGCCATTTTACTCATAAGGCACGAATAATTTCCCGAATACCAGCACTGCATAACTCCCATGACATCAAATTCATAACACTTTTTGTATTTGTCAAATAAAATGCCGGGAACGGGAATATACGGAACAGAGCCAATTTCGTGTGAAGTGCAAACCTGAAGTTTTGCAAACATCGTTTTACCGTATTTCTTGGCACAATTTGCAGTATGAGTAAACATCTGTGACGGACCTGCATACGAAAGCCAGTAGTCATAGGCACATCGAGTCTTTCCAAGTTGTTCTTCAAACCCTGCATCTTCAAAATTTTGCATAAGCATAACATCGGATGGTGCTTTTTTTACATATTCTTCAATGTCGTCATATTTCCAGTAGCGATGTCCGTATGTCCAGCTTATATATTCTCCGTCCGTCTCCGATTCTCTTTTACCTTCCGAAAAAAGTTCAAGAGTGTGAGCAAGAATTTCGCCTCTCGAAATATGTGAGCAATGAGGGCAATTATTAACCTGAAAATTACTGCAAACCGTCATTCTCTCTCCGTCGGTAATATTGATAAAACCACCGAGGTCGTGAAGTTCCGAAAAAAGTTTACCAATCATTTCTCTGCAATATTTTTCACCGATTGATGTGTAGCTGCAAAAAGAGCTGATTCCGTCGCTGCGTGTATAACCTACAGCATCAGGGTATTTCTTTGTCATTTCAGCATTTAAAAATTCGGGTTCAATTGCAAAAACATAAACCTTTATGCCGTACCTTTTGCATTTGTCTATTATTTTTTTTAGCTTCAAAATCCGTTTCTCACGGTCCTTTCCATATTCAGGAAATTCATCAAAAGTCAGGAGCTTTCGAAAATATGTATATATCCATATACCGTTGGCACCGTCATGAGCAAGACGGTTAAGATATTCATCGGGATAATAATCAACATCATTTTCAAGTTCATCAATATTCTTGGGCGGACGATTTGTGGGGCTGAAGCTTCCTCTGGTAATTCGTGTTCTGACACTTGGTTTTCTGTTTATTTCACCAAGAGTAAGAAAAGGTCCTTCGTTTTTCATCATTTCATCTTCAATAAAGACCAGAGCTCGTCTTATCCCCTCGGTATCTGATGCACACACTGTACACGAAGATGGCGTTACAACAATCCGGTATGCTTCAAAGTTTTCCGTTTCACCAAATTCTATATTTATGGGATAATTATCTCCGCTTATTTCGTAGATATCAAGAAAACGATTAAAATCCCGGTATGACGTTTCAAGAAGATTATCAGAATCCTCAAAATTTATTTTTAAAAACGCTCCTCTTGCATCAACCATGCCGAATGATATTTTGCCCTTACCAAACCATGAAGGCTTGACGCTGTGAAGTTCCATCTTTAAATCTTCGATGAATTTCGGCTCAGGCTGATTATAATAAAACCTATCTGTTTTTGAATTTAGCACATAAACCTCCATTTTTCTTTAATGTATAAATTATTTTTCGACACTCTTTATATAAAGACTGTATAAACTGGATGCCACTTATAAAATGAATAATTAATAATGAATGATGAATAATTGTGGTTGAAAATCGCCTTATGCGATTTTCTTCATTATTTTTTCATTATTCAATATTCATCAGCGTAGCGACTTCATTATTCATTAATTTCATCTATTTGATGAAATCTTTATATAAAGACTGTATAATCTGGATGCCAACGTTTTGACAACATCTTCGTATCAGATTTAAAACTAAAAATTTGTTTTTTCTGCAGTATTATTAATATTTACTTTAAACTGTGCGGCCAAATCCATCCTGTTTGTAAGCAACGTATCAACACCCATTGAAAAGTATTTGTGGTAATTTTCTTCATCATCTGCATAGAAAAGATTACAAAAAATATTTTCTTTATGCAGTTTATTTATAAGTTCATCATTAAACATTCCCAACCAAAACTGAACTCCTGAACATTCAAATTTTTTTGCCATTTCATATATTCCCATTTCATCATTTGGAAGTTGGATTGCAACTCTTTTTATTTGTGGAGCAATTTTTTTCATCCATTCAAGTTCTCTGGGGGATGCAGCAAAATATACGGAATCACAAGCATTATATTTATCAGCAAGTTTCACAAGTTCCTTTATAAGATATCCTTCTTCTCCGTGTTCCTTCAAATGAATATTAAAAACAATTCTATTCGCAAATTTTTCAAAAACCTCTTCTACCGTACAAAATGAGATATTCCATCCGTTTTTTACACCTATATTTATTTTTTTAAGTTGGTCCAAGGTGAAATCAGAAAGTTCTCCTTTTGCATCCGAAATTCTTTCCAGCGTTCCGTCGTGTGATACAATCAGTTTTTTATCGCTGGTCAGTCTAACGTCAAATTCAATTTCATCTGCTCCCAAAGCAAGGGCTGCAGCAAATGCAGGCAGTGTGTTTTCAGGCATCAAGGCAGACAATCCTCGGTGTGCACAAAATTTCTTTTTCATAATAATTCCCTCCGACTTAATTGTTAAATTCTTTTATTTTTGCTACTTTATATATTTTTATATTCTGCTTCTTGTTCCAATTCTTTATAGGATCATATCAAGTCAAAACAAAACTCTCTCTAACCTTTAGTATTAGTTAACGGGCTTTTTATTTAATATACCATAAAAAGACAAAAATAGCAACTATCCATATACAGTGGTTGTCATTTTTCAGTTACCAGAGAGGTTTAATAATTTCAGGGAAATCTCTATAATCATCTATAGTAAGATACGGAAAATCAGATATATACACAGACTCATCATTACCGCCCAATCCATAATCATCACCTATGTAGACGATATTTTCGTGTTTTAAATCGTTCTCCTTACAATAGATATCAAGTGCATAATATTTATTATATGGCATTGGTGCCATATCAAAGGAAGATGAACCTCCCACAAAAACAGTGTATTCCGAAAAAGCAGAAACAACTTCATCATAGATTTTTCTTCTTTTGACTCTGTCCGGGTCAAATGAAAGCTTGTCCTCCGAGTTTGCTTTAGTACCCAAAAGAGGGAATGTTATACACCCTGAAGGATGAAATTCAACATTGTCACCGGCGTAATCTGTGTAACCAAATTTCTCTCTCAAATTTGTAACTCTTTCTTCAATAGAATCCTTATCAATCGGAAATTGCAAATCACGCACAATATCCATGCTTTTGGTGTTTTCATTATATGTCCCGTACTGCAAACCGTAATTCCCGATTATATCAATTGGAAAATGCTCCATCTGATTAAAAATTCTCATGACCTGCCCAGCACCCACCATCAACAGTTTATACTTGCTCGAAAGTTTTATCAGTGCCTTTCTATGCACTTCATCAATCGGTTGTTTATGTTGTGTCAGCGTGCCATCCAAATCCATAGCGATAATTTTGATAAGTTCTTTATTCATCTCGTAATCCCAACTCCTTCAATTTATGGATAGCATCTGCCGGATTATTGGTAGTAATCAATTTTGCACCGTATGCCGCACAAATATTAAGTCTGTTTTTCTGAGTCACGCCCGCGCCAATCCAGGGCTCAATATCTTTTTCGATAAGATAGTCATAGTATGCTTTATTCTGGTCAGCAAAAATACAAGCGCAATACAGATAGTCATCGGGATTTAACGCAACATTTTGCATAATACTGTACGGATAAAAGCCGTGCAACATATATTTCTTCCCATATTTTTTATATACATATTCCAACACCCAAGCATCAAAACTGTTTAAAACAATCTTTTCTCTCAAATTGTATTTTTCAACAATTTCAATTACTTTTTCAATACAACTTATACATCTTTGCTCATTTTCTTCACTATAATATTCCTTAATTTCGATATTAAGCATGATATTATGCGAAGCAACAAGCTTTACCACATCCTCAAAACACGGAATTGTTTCAGGATTATTAGCATCTCCGGCATTGAGTTTAAAGAGTTCCTCCGCTGTCATATCCGCAACTTTTCCTTTGCCGTCTGTGGTTCTATCTACTGTATCATCGTGTATTAAAACAAGAGCCTCATCCTTCGTAAGATGTACATCCGTTTCAATCATATCCGCACCCAATTGAATGGCACATTTAAAAGCGGTCATGGTATTTTCATAATAGTTATAGCAGTCACCTCTATGTGCTGCAACCGTCATTTTTCCAACATGTTTAAGCTTCATTCATCCTACCCCCAAACAAATCATAATATAACCAAAGAACGGTATATCTGTCCTTCAAGTCCTTTGCGTAAGAGATTGCATTTTGTATCTTTTCTTCACTATATGTTGCATAAAACTCTGCCATATCAAATTCTGCCATAACAAGCATATCCTTTATTCTCTCACTTGATGGCATTTCGGACAAAATCTCTTTGATTTTTTGTTCCTTCGCCTTGTATATATCAAGCCTATCCACGTTGTAGTTGCCTACCTCATCCTGTAAAGTCATACATCCCTCTGCCACGGTTTTGTATATTTTTTTCATGTTTTCAGCATATTCTGTTTTGGATTCCCGGTATAGTTCATCGGGGAACGCCGATTTTACGACCTTTTCCCGAATATCTGCCGTGATGACGGTAGAATATGCCACATCAATGCCATGGGCAAGATAAGGCTCACCATCCACAATCCCGACAATTTCAAAAAAGTGTGACAAATGATGCTCGCTGCCGGACGCAGGTCGTGACGAGCCTGCAAAGCTCATCATAATGCCCACCACAATAAGACCTTCCATTAAAGCTTTGATACTTTTGAGATCTCGCACAAGCAATCCTTTAGCAGTACCCAGTGTATTTTTTATCATATTATAGGTGGTGTCATAAATGTATTCACAAAAATATTCCCCGTTTATCTCGCTGCTAAGCTTCCAATCGCAAAGTGCCGAAAATTTTCCAATGATATCGCCGTACCCGGCTTTAATCATTTCCATCGGTGCATCCTTTAATACCTCAGTGTCAGCAATAATGGCCCTTGGTAAACCCGCTTTAACAGTCTCTTTCATGCCACCAAGTATCATTGCTGCACCATCAGAAGCATATCCGTCCATGGATGGTGCAGTAGCAACGATTATATATGGTATTTTTGAAAAAAATGAAACATATTTACACAAATCCTGAATTACGCCCGATCCTATACCCAAAATTAAGTCTGCTCCATCTAAATCATCTCTTACTCTTTCTATGGCGACTTCATCCGGAATAAGAACTGTTTTTCCGCTGAAAATTACTCTTTTTATAGCCTTATCACTAAGAATATCCTCAACTTTTTCTCCTGCTGCAGAATATGTATTTTCATCAGCCACAATTAAAATATTTTCTTTTTTATCGCAAAGTTTCTCCAGCCTCGCAATCGCACCGGCTTCTATGTGTACATATTCAATATCGCAATGATGAGTTTTTCCGCAGGCACACTCTACTCCATTTAAAATACTGTTGATATCCACAAATACTACTCCTTTTTTAATTTTAACATTTACTTTTTTTAGTTTTTATATTATAATAACTTTGTCAATAAAAATCAATAGTTATCTACAAACCAGTCAAAAACTTGATAATTATACAAATATTTTTGAAAAACAATCAACATCAATCATTATAAGGAGATATAATATGCAAAAAAATGAACGCGAAAGAGAAATAATAAATATTTTAAAAGACAAGAACGGATTTATAACTGTAAAGGAACTTTGTAAAAATCTGTTTGCAAGCGAATCGAGCATAAGACGCGATTTAACAGCACTCGAAAACAGAGGCGTTATTAAAAGAACTTACGGCGGTGCAGAATTAATAACCAATTTTTCAAATGTAATTTCGTTTGATAAAAGATTTCATCATAACATCGAAGCAAAGAAGGTAATTGCAAAAAAAGCTACAAAACTTATCAAAGACGGAAGTATTATATTTTTAGACCAGTCTTCAACCTCATTTTATTTGGCAAATGAAATAATTTACAGAAATACATTGACCGTTATAACAAACAACATAGAAATATTGTGTCTGCTATCAAGTTCAAACCTTAAGGTTGTATCGTCCGGTGGATTTTTAAGTTCGGAAAATCGCAGTTGTCTTATCGGTCCTGATGCTCATAGCATATTCGAAAACACCTATAGTGATATTGCATTCTTTTCCACAAAATCATTATCTGATGACGGAATTATATCAGACTGTACACGCGAGGAAGTTGCTTTGAGAAATTCTATGCTTAAAAATTCGGCAAAAAGGATATTTTTGTGTGACAGCGAAAAATTTGGCACACGATCAGCCTACAAACAATGTACCCTTTCTGATATTGATTATCTGGTAAGCGAAAATGAAAACGCAAAAAAATTTAGTGTACACTCAAACTCATTAAAAATTTTATAGATTATACAGGCAAATATACTTAGATTATAAAAAAGCATACAAAAAATGACAACTACTCATAAAATAGTTGTCATTTTTTTTGCATATCAAATTCGTTAGAAACCTTCGTCTCTCTATTTAATATATTGCTTTATCGGTTTCAAAGCGGTTATGACATTTAGGGACGTACATTTTTCGGCTCGTTTTTAACTTTCAATGTTTTGTGCCAAAAAATGTACGTCCCCATTTGGCTCGTCCCCGTTTGGCTCGGGGGATTGTGACTTAAGTTGTCGACATTACGTTTCATCTGAATTTGTATTCTGTGATATAATCATATTTTTCTCCCTTTTTCAGAACCGGAGACGGAAAATGACTGTAGGTGGTGGAATTTGGATAAAACTGTGTTTCAATGCAAAGAGCACCGTGTTTTTGATAGTACTTGCCATCCTTGCACACTCGGCTTTTATCGGCAGAATTGGCTGTGTACAGCTGAAAAGCAGGTTTATTGGTGAAAACATCCATTGTAATTTGGCTTTGGTCACCAAAAAGAGTTGCGGCTTTTCTAAAGCCCTTGCCGTCTATGATTAAATTGTGGTCAAAGCCACCAAACATCTCTATTTGCGGATGATCGGAGTTTATGCCCTCTCCCATTTTTTTTGAGCTTAAAAAATCAAAGGGAGTGTCTTTAACCGACAAAATTTCCCCGTTTGGCATGCACTCTTTGGTATTTGGAGTATAAAACGAACAGTTTGTCTCAAATTCGTGATTCAATATTGTGCCGTTTCCTGCACCGTTAAGGTTAAAATAGCTGTGATTTGTAAGGTTAATTATTGTATCCTTATCCGAAACCGCTTCATAGTGAAGCACCAGCGAATTGTTTTCGGTTGCGGTGTATGTGAGTTTCACCTCAAGATTGCCCGGATAGCCTTCATCCCCATCGGGCGAGAAAAGCGAAAATTCTACAGAGGGATTTTCACCGTCTGTGATATTATTTTCTTTGAGAACATATTTGTCAAAGCCTTTTTTTCCGCCATGTAGGCTGTTTCTGCCGTTGTTGGCAAAAAGTGTGTATTCCTTGCCGTTCAGGATAAATTTGCCGTCTTCAATACGATTGGCATATCTTCCCACAAAAGCACCGAAGAATCCACTGTTATTAACGTATTCTTCGAGAGAATCTCTCCCGAAAACCACATCAATCCATTCACCGGCAAAGTTTTTCACAAACAAACTGCGAATTATGCCGCCATAGCTTAAAATCTCGGCTTTAAGGTTTTTACCGTTGTCCAGTTCATATAAAAATACTTCTTCACCGTCGGGCATAAAGCCAAAATGTTTTTTTGATATACTCATAAATTTCTGACTCCTTGTATTAGCATCTTAAATAGAAGTATAACACAAAATTCAACAGAGTGCAATATTACTTAGGATAATTTGCAATGCCATTTGGGGACGTACATTTTTTGACACGTTTCATATTCTGTACAGTTTAGCAGAATAGCTATATAGGAGCTGTCTGTAACAAATTTCACTCTACCATCTGCAATGCTTGAATGAAGCGCATATACCCCTCACTAACACTTCAAGCAACCATTTTAGGCATTCGTCTATATTTTCTATTTTCTTTAAAAACTCCATTTAACCTTAGATATTTTATATATGATAGAAATCCTAAATATTCTTCCAGTAATTAAATGTTTTAATTATTCTTTCATCAGCTTCTGCCCCAGCACATGCAAATCTGTATCCAGGAGCACTTTCAATAGTAACAATACCATCATATTTTAAATTTTCTAAAACACAAGCTATTATCTTCATATCAAGAGTGCCATCTTCTAAAAACAAATGCAAATCATCAACGCCATCATTGTTATGCAGATGTACTTCATATATAGGAAATGTCTTCGATTGAAATGCCTTCAAAAACTCTTCATATCCTACATGTTCAGTTCTTTCCCCTTCATAATCACTATGTTGAAACAATGTCTCATGGCCTATAGGTTTACCCGTAAGTCGTATATACATATGTCCGATATCAATAAGATATCCAAATCTATCATTATTTCTTAAGTGTTCAATCTGTAGCAGTTCATTTTCATTTAATCCAAAATCTTCCACTGCCACTTTACAATTTTCAATTTTATCTAATACAAAATCAATATAGGACGACATATTATCTCGTATAGCATCAAATACATCAAATGATATAACATCAATTAAACCGTACTTTTTCTGCCATTCGCTAATTAATGTAATTTTCTTCTTAAATTCATTAACGTCTTCCAGTTTATGTGACACAGGCATCCCCCCGTGAACAGTAATTCTGAGATTATTATCAGTAAGACTTTCTGCAAGCAAAGCCCCCTTATCTTCTGCAAGAATACAATCAACAATATGCAACTGATTTAAAGCCAAAACCTCAAAACCGTTTTCTGCAAAAAAATTAACATTTTCAACTGTTGTTCTATGCTGATAGTGCCACATAGCCAATCCACATTTTTTCATCTTAATAATCTCCTTTTGTTTTTTTATTTATAGTTAGAAAGACTTTTTCAATCTCTCCTAGTTCACTTTCTTTGTTTTGTTCAAGCCATGCTTTACGATGCTTTTTCACCCAAGCCACTGTATCGCTTTCTATATTAACATCATAACCAGCTAGCACCGCTATATTCTCTGCCATGATTATTGCCATTTGGGGACGTACATTTTTTGGCATGTTTTTGGTTTGTGCCATTTGGGGACGCACATTTTTTGGCATGTTTTTGGTTTGTAATTTTATGTATCAAAAAATGTACGTCCCTATCTGGCTATTGTGCAATTTTCTTGCTGAAAATGTAAAAGAACCGAGGACGCCGGACTGTCGAACAAACCGAACCCCAATTAAGGATAATAGGTTTATTCAGCGGTACGGCGTCCTTAATTGACTTCCCAAACTGTTTTTTTAATTCATTTTATTTGACAGCCACGACTTATCCGAGGCTTTCAGGAAATATTCAAGTTCAATGTCATAAACATAGTCAATCATCTTCAATTTCCACCTTATACTGTCCGAATCACCCATATAATCCATTGTGGGTTCCCAACCAAGACGCGAATCTCTGTCGGCATAGACGATTGCTTCTTCGGCATTTTTTCTTTCTTCGTCAAGAAGAGCTCTTGCTTCTTCAACAAGTTTGGGAACAAATTCAATTTCTTCTGCGGTTGTAAGTTTGTTTTTGATTTTGTACCATTTTTTGGCGTTAATTCCGGTTTGAACATAACAACAAATGTATTTTCCGAGGTTTACAAGATACAAAAGCTCGTCATTACATTCTTCTTCGGGAATTGTATCAAGAATATCTCTGCCCTCTTTCATAAGAGTAAGCATTTTGTCAAGAGATTTTATCTCTTCGCCAACTCGCAGTGAAGCAAGCATTCCCCTACCGGTTGGAGGTGGTGTTGCCTGCTGATGTCCCGCAGGATAAACAACTTTCACAAGTGCGTTACCCGATGGTGCATGGGGCTGTGAAGGAGGCGTCCTCACTCTGTTTAAACAAAGAGGATATGAAGGTCCGATGCGGAATGCTCCATATTGATCATCGTCGGTCGGGGTATAATATGTAATTGCCTCGCTCCACTTGTCGAGAGCTTTGTCTATAACATCAACATATTTTGTACCGAATTTTGCCGAAAGAACTTCCTTCAAACTGTCTTCAATAACGGTTTTTTCTTTGATGAATGCCTGTTTTGCCAAGTCACTGATAAAAGAAGGATAAAAACCATAATGGTGACATTCCATAAGTCCCGAAAGTCCCCATTTTTCATGAGCATCACGAAGACCATAGTATCTGCGAATCCATTGGTATGGCATAGGTTCATAGGGTATTGTACCCATATCCCATGTCTGACCGCCGGTGTTTGCCATAGCATAAAGCTTAAGTCCGCGTTTCAATGCGGCTTCAGCTTCGGTTTTGAAATAATTGCCGGGGCCTGCAAAAGAAAGTGTATAATCAGAGCATACATCCATAATGCCCTCACGCGGACATATTTCATACATTTCAAAAGTCGCCATCAAAGTTACATCCAAGGGCAAATTGTTAATAAGTTCAAGTCTTGCTTCGGTATCACGATTACCCCAATTGTAGCTCCAAAGCACTATATCAGCATCAGGTTTATATTTGTAAACTGCCTTTTTTATACACTCAAGCCATTGAGGATAGTCTCTGCAAGGGAAAAATCCCGGATGCGGCAAATCGGACAGCTCTGCATCAGGTCCGTAAACATTTCTGTAATAAGCACGTTCGTCTTTACTGTTGAACCCTACAATTTCACCAACCAGGGTTACTCCTTTCAATCCGGGGCATTGACGGAAAAGCTCACCATAGAGTTTGTCATATTCCTCCTGAGCACCTTCATCGTCGGGATGTGTGCCTGTCATAATAAAACTGTAGGCATACACATCAAGTCCATATTTTGATGCACGCCAAATAAGCTCATTAAAATTGAGGTATCCCGTTTTAGTCTGATTTACACCTTTTGTGAAGACAAGAATAGAGTCCATTCCTGCGTGAGCTATTGCAGAAAGATGACTATCGGGAAAATCGTCCATGCCGTAGCCGGAGTGTGTCATACGCGGAGAAAACATAAATGTATGCTTTATTTCGTCTTTTTTTATAAAAGGAGCACGACGGGTATTCATCATGTCTTCAAGACAATAAACCCCCTGCGCCGCCATACGGTCTGTTTTGGCTGTAATGGTGATGTTTTCATCAAAGCAAATTTTGTAATCTTCATTCTGGTTTTCATCAAAAGCAATAATCAAACAATTGGATTTTGACGCAGGATTTTCTGTCAGCATAGCCGAAACCTTCATTGATGTGAACAAATAGTCCTGAAAATCTTTTGAAGCAGTGAGAACAACATCTGAATAATCTTTCGGAAGAATTATTGAAAATCCGTTTTTAATTTCATATTCTCCATTCTCCGATGTCAGATTCATGTCACGAACACCTGATTTGTGAACGGATAACATTCTTTTTTTGAAATCATATTTTTCTTCTGTGATCATATTGAATAATCTCCTTTACATTATTTAATTTCACTTATATCGTGCCATGTATCTGCAAAAGAAAAATGTACCTCAACACTGTACAATATGTTAAATTTAGTTTGACATGATTATGATATCATAATTTTTGGGGTTTATCAAGATACTTTAGAAAACATATCAAAATTCGCAAAAAGAGGTTATGGTACAGATTGGGGACGGGGCAAAAATTGTATCATTTTATCGCTTTCATTTCGTAACAAAAACTGCCCCGTCCCCAAACTGTTCCCTTATTTAACCAAGAGTGTCTTGATGTTCTTTCTTGCCTTTGCATCCTCAAAAGCTTTGTTCACATCTTCAACCTTATAGCAGGTTGCAAGTGCCGCAATTTTTTCGTGAAGAGCGGGGTTTTTAGCAAGAAAATCAACATAGCCTTCAACATCACAGAATGAATACTGTGAAGAACCGATGATGTGAAGTGCCTTGAAAGTGATTATCTGTGGCCGGATTTCAACTGCACCGGAATCTGAATACTGACCGGGAACAACATATACACCTCTGTTTCTGAGGATATCCATACCAAAAGGAATTGCTTTAGGATTGCCCGATGCTTCATACACAAGGTCAGCACCGAGACCGTTTGTCATATCTTTGATTTCACCTGCGATTTTTTCTTCGCCGTCATTTTTGAGGCTGTAAACCTTAGTTGCTCCAAGATCTTTTGCAAGGGCTTCTTTTTGAGCATCCACACCGCCCGATACTGCAATTACATTTTCTACTCCTGCCGATGCAAGGTATGCAATGGCAAAGCATCCAACGGGGCCAAGTCCCTGAACAACTGCGGTTTTTATTGTTTTGATGTCAACACCTGCTTTTTCGGCAAGGGAAAAACCGTGAATGGCTGTGGGTGCAGGACAAGCAAAGATGGCTGTCATTTTTGGATCTACACCTTCGGGAATTTTGATGAGATTTCCTGCCGGAGCGTAACTGTATTCACCGTAGCCACCGTGGAAATGGGGTGCATCGTCCACACTGCCTGCAGATGTCACTGCCATATTTACACAGTTTGCATCGTCTCCTGTTTCGCAAAGAAGACACTTACAACAAGGCACGGCAATGTCAGAAATAACTGCATCACCGACTTTAAGTCCGTATTTTTTGCTGTCTTCTTCGGAGATTTCTTCAATTCTTCCCACAAACTCGTGACCAATCATAGTGTTGGGGGCTCCGCCAAGTCTGCCTGAGTGAATGTGAATATCCGTTCCGCAAACACCGCTCGCAATAAGTGACATTTTTGCATAGCCCGGTTTTGGGGGGATCAGTTCATACTCCCTGATTTCAAAGGGATTGTTTGCTCCCATAAATACTGCTGCTTTTGCTTTCATTTCAACAACTCTCCTTTTAATTTTTCAATAATCAATTCTGCATATAATGTATAACCCGGCTGTCTCGGATGAAGATCGTCACCGTAGAGAGTGCCGATCAGTTCATCAGCCGTTTTACCTTCGGTTTTTTCTTTAAATGCCTTGTGAGCATCAATCATTGTAATTCCCGAATTTTCAATTACCCTGTATGCTTCGTCCACAAACTTTTCGTAAAAATCCTGTGCATAGGGTACGGGTTCTTCTCTGAGGATGGGCGAAACAGTTATTGCCATTGTGAGAGATGAATTGTTTTTCATAATCTCAAGAGTTTCGCCAAGAGATTTTCCGTAGGCTTCAATTGTGTTATTCTTTACCCAGTCATTAATTGTGTGAACCTCTGCCAGAAAGATTTTGTCGGGAAATTCTTCAATCAAATCAGGCAGACATTCATTTTTGTATCTTTCAACAGTGCATGAACCCACACCGCAGTTAACCACGGCATAGTCTCCCATCCAGCGTTCACAGCTGTCAATATATACATAGCCCTTTTCTGTTTTAAGGGTTATTTCTTCTGCACCGGTGCATGGAATCACCACAAAGGCAAATGACCACATACCGTAGCGTGTTTCTTCGGCATAGAGCCTTTTGGTACGGACGTGTTCCCCGTCAATATATATTCCAAGCTCTGCCTCTTTCTGTCTTTCAGCAACTTTAAGAATCAGTGCATCACATCCGCCGTGAATTCTCACCGGTCTTTCAAGAAGATGAAAGCCCGCAACCTCTTTTCCCCAGCTTGAAATATTCATATTTTCAACTTCGGAATTTGTGTGGTCGGTTATGTAGTTTCTTACAATATTTACATAGTCTCTTGCATCAAAATTAGTTCTGATAAATCCTTTTCCGTTTATGTTATATCCGAGAGACTGTCCTGCCCAGTCCTCTGCTCCGTATGCATACTGACCGCAGGTGTGGGAATCTCCCGTACAAAGTATATATTTCATTATTTTTCCTCTCCTTAATCGTGCTCGGTTCTTTCTAAAATATCTTTCTGAATGGGTGTTGAAAGCGTTGTATATACCGAGCTGAAGCCCGACACTCTGACAACCATATCACCGTAGTTTTCGGGATTTTCCATAGCATCTTTCAGAATTTCTCTTGAAATGCAGTTGATCTGTACCTCCTGACCGCCTCTCATAAAGTATACTTTTATAAGGTCACGGAGAGCATTTCTTTTATTTGTGTCGGTAAACATATTTTTTGTAAGCTTGATGTTATATACCGTTCCGGTTGTTGTTTTTGTGTAATCTGCCTTGCTCACCGAAAGCATTGCCTGAGTAAGACCGTTTTTATCCATCCCCCTCATGGGAGATGCGGCATCGCTTAAGGGGACATGGGCTCTTCTGCCGTCGGCAGTTGCACCGGTATTTTCTCCCTCACGGATGTTATTTACATTTGACGCAATTGACATATAGAAAAATCCGCCGTCAAAGGTTCTCATATTTTTTCGTGCATCAAACTGCATATCCACAAACATTGATGCATATTTATCGGCATAGTCGTCGTTGTTCCCGTATTTTGGAGCTTTCAAAAGCCTTGTACGGATGTCGTCGTAGCCTTCAAAATCTTTATTCAGTATATCACGAAGCTCTGAAAGTGTTAAAACCTTTTCTTCATAAACGAGTTTTTCAATTGCGGCAAGGCTGTCGGCAACCGTTGCAACACCTGTTGCACCAAGACCGAAAACCGAGGGATATTTGCATCCGCCGCCATAAATATCGAGTCCTCTTTCAATACAGGTTCTTGCAAAGCACGAAAGATATGGCTGACGGTCACGGTATTCATTGCCTCTTGTTGTGGTCATATTCACTCTCACGCAGTTTTCTTCCACATCAGCTTTAATCTGCTCTTTGAAAGCCTTAAGAAGCTTTTCCATTGTGTCAAATTCTTCTGCCTCACCGGTTTTTGGCCCCATCTGTGCTCCACAGAGAGCACATCTGCCGTTATTTATGGCATATTCAAGCTCTTTTGCACCGTTTACACCACCGTCATTCCAAGGTGGCTGAAGACCGGGGAGAAAGTTTTCTATACATCCGACCATTGCATAATCACGGCAATCCTCAATGTCATAGCCCCAACGAGAGAGAGCGGCAATATTTATTTCATCATTCATAAGTGCAGGATAACCAATTCCGGTTCCTATGGATTTGAGACATTCATCCCAGAATCTGTCGCTTGCTTTTGACGATACCCTTGCAGAAAGGTTCGGTCCGCAGATTCCGCATTCCCTTACTGCATCAATAACAACAAAGGTAAGCTCATTTTCAGCCGGGTTTCCTTTGCGGTCAACTCCTCCCACACAGATGTTTACCACATCCACAGTGTTAAATGTGCCGCTTCGCTCTTTGAAAATCTTCTGCAGCTCTTTCATTTTCATAATCATGGACGCAAAATACACAAGCGAATCTTCTCTTGTCATTATTCCGTTTTCAATATCTTTTTTAAAATACGGATAAAGAAAACGGTCAACTCTTCCGAGAGCCATTGCCACACGGAATTCACAGTAAAAGCTTATATGACACATCCACATAAGCTGAAGTGCCTCACGAAAAGTTTCGGGAGCGCTTCTTTCGAGCCTGAAGCAAATTTCCGCCTCGGTTTTTTTGCCCATGGAAAGTGCCTTTTCGCCGTAGGAATGAAGCATTTTTCCAAGACCTTCAATGGAGATTCGTGCCGCATCCAAAAATGTAACCTTGTCACTGTCGTCTGCGTGTTTTATTTTTGATTTTTCAATATCTTCAATAATACCGCCGATACCGCGGGAGAGAACATATTCATAATCGGGAGCATAGTGGCTGCCTTTTTCGCCCTCGTTAACACCGTTTTTGCCAAAAAGATATCTGAACTTTTTTGTGTGTTCCAAAACGGGCTTTGGAAGACTTTTTACAAAAAGCCCTTTGTATGAGCCAAGAATCAGGTCGTTTTCATATACATATTTTTCGTGTTTTTCAAACATATACGAAAGGGCTTTTGCCTTTGCAATCATTTCGGGTTCAAAATAGTGGTCTTTTAACCCTTCAACATACAAGGTGTCACACACTGCCACTGTTCCCGGAATATGGGTATTTTGTATTTCTTCTTTGAGTTTAAAAAAACGGTTCATGCAAAAACCTTCTTTATTTATTATATTTTTTGCTGTAAATATATCAATATCTGATTTTAACATTCTTGACAGAATTAATGTTAAATTGGAGTTTAACGGTGAGTTTGAAGTTGGAATTTGCACCAGAGCGAGAGCCTCCACTGTGTAAGGGGAGGTGGCATCGAGCGTTAAGCGAAGATGACGGAGGGGTTGTAGCAAACTGCCTCAATCACTGCGTTTGTGGCGATTTAAAGTTCCCTGACAACCCCTCAGTCACCTTGCGGTGACAGCT
>JAFQBA010000044.1 GCA_017416845.1 Clostridia bacterium | reverse complement strand
TCTAAACGAATTAACTGCTCTTCATCAACAACATTAATTCCATTCTTATATGTATAACCCATTTTTTTATAAAACTCACAAGCCGTAATTGAAGAAGGTATTTCAATGCGCTTTGCTCTTAAAAAGAACTCATCTTGTTCTAAAGTTTCTATTATCTTTCTGCCAACACCCTTTCCTTGATATTCCGGCAACACAAAGATAGTGAAAAAACTGCTTTCATCTTCCTTGTTCCAATATGGCCCTATTGCACCACACCCCACAATAGTAATTCCTTTACAGACAACATAAAAATGTGTCCAGCTAGCCCTTTGCATTACTCCCTCCGGACTGAACATTTTCACATCATTCTCTATGTACTCTGATGAATAATCCTTACTATTTGTTGTTCTTAATGTTTTAATAATTAAAGAAGATACTTCATCTGCGTCACTGCTTTTAAATCTTCTTACATTATAAATCTCACTCATATTAACCACACCAAATCCAAGTTTATACATATAGTATAACTGTTTTCTTGCATTCCGTCAATGGGTTTACTGCATTTGCACAATGTGTTTTAAAATAATATTATTGTAGTAAAATTGGGGTTTGTCGGGATGATTGAATTGGGCTGATGTGTGAGGCTTCCCCCCGGTGGGGAAGCTGTCACCGTATGGTGACTGATGAGGGGAACTAAAAGAATGTAATTTCAAACATAAATTTGAAATCCGTTCAAACTATTGAAAATACTGCTTTCTAACGCTCCACTAACCAATCAAATTCGCACAAGTGCTCTTTTCTTGGAGTGTCACTATCCCCTCATCCGTCAAGCAAGCTTGCCACCTTCCCCACCGGGGGGAAGGCTCACGTCCTTGTGTTAAACACCCCGATAAACTCATATTTGTTTTTTATAACAAGAAGGTGTAATACCCTCTCTTTTTTTGAAAGTATGAGAAAAATGGTTATAGTCTCTGAATCCGCAAAGTTCGGCGACATTCGAAAGAGAATAGTAACCCGTTACAATAAGCATTTTTGCAAGCTCGATTCGTCTTGAAAGTATGTAGCCAAAGACGGTATCCCCTGTTTCTTTTTTGAAAAGATTGCAAAGATAGTTTGGAGTAATGTGAAGCCCTTTTGCAATGTCAGCTATGGTGATAACATCTTTGATATGTTCCTCAATGTACTGCTTTATGGCTTTGACATATTCGCTGTCTGTGTCATAAACCTTTTCGGCAAGCTGATGAAAAAGAAACATAAAAAGGTCATAACTTTTTTCGAGCCTAAGGGGAGATGCCGATTTCATGAACTTGTCGATTGTTTCAATCATATACACAGTGTCGTGATTTATGCATTTTCTGAATACACCCGAAATATCAATGATGTCTTCTTCTCGTGGCATAACATTAAAACAAGTGTAATATGAACTTACATTTGTTTTTCTTCTTATTCTTTTTGAACCCGGCGGAAAAATGAATGCATCTCCGCTCTCTAAAATAATTTCTTTTCCGTTAAATTCATACTCCATGCGTCCTTCCATGCAAAAGGTCACGTCATAATATGGAATTTCGGACAGCGGAATATAAAAAATGCTGTCTGTGCGAGTGTGAATAAATGTAAAAAGCTGCGGTTTGTGGTATGGTGAATTCATAGTCGGTCTCCTTGTGACATTTTCAAAAGTATACCATAATTTAAAATGATTATCAATAGAATTTTTACGCAAAATTGAGATTTATTTTTCAAACAATCTTAATATAGCACTACTTTTGTGTTGTTTTGCGTAATATAAATTGTTTACTTTTAGCATTTAATTTGATACAATCAAATTATCCAAACTTTGAGGAGGATTTTTACAATGGCAAACTATTTTGGAATTGACTGTGACAAACAAAGAGAAAGACTTTTAGAAAGCAAAGCGGCAAAACCACTTATTGAAAATACAATAAACAGAGCCGACCTTGCTCTTGAAAAAACTTATGAAAACCTAAAAATCAGCGACTATATGCTTCACGACGAAACCGGCGACAGAAGAACTTTTGAAAAGCCATATTTTGAGCGTCGTAATGATTGTTCACACGTTGCAATTGCGTACTGGCTTACAGGCGATGAAAAATATTTCAAGCACCTTACAAATCTTATCTTTATGATTTGTGACGAATACACCTGGTGTCTGCCGGCTCATGTGAAAGCCATTACAGACCCGCCGAAAATATCTGAAATAGTTGAAGCTGTAGACCTTTTTGCTTCGGAAACAAGCAGAATGCTTACAGATATCGTAATTCTTCTTGACGGAAAACTGCCGTGGTATGTTAAAGACCGAATTGAGTATGAAGTTAAACGCCGTGTCATTTCCTCTATTGCAAAAAGAGATTTCTGGTGGCTTGCCGCAAAATCAAACTGGGCGGCAGTATGCTCCGGCGGTGTTTCTGTTCCTGTTTTAACATATGCAACCGAAGAAGAAAAAGAAATAATCCTTCCAAAACTCTATGGTGCAATTGAATCATTCCTCAAAAGCTTCGGCGAAGACGGATGTTGCAGAGAAGGTTTTTCATACTGGAACTACGGTTTTGAGTATTTCCTTATTTTTGCCCGTGCAATTTTTCACTACACAAATGGTGAAACCAACTACTTTGAAAGAGATCTTGTCAAAAAAATTGCCCTTTTCCCTCAAAATGTAATAATGAGCGAAAACAAAGTTTTAAGCTTTTCAGACTGTACACCAAATTTCGTATTCAGTCCCGGAGTTATGAGTTTTCTTAAAGAAATGTATCCTGATGAATTTTTGCGTCCTGATTTGTCAAAAGGAACAAGAAATGGCAATGTATTTTCTGTGAAAGAATTTTTGTGGTTTGACCCGGATTATGAAGCAGACATCAATTCATCGGATACAGTATATTATGAAGATGCTCAATGGTACATAAAAAAATGTGACAAATTCAGTTTTGCGGCAAAAGGCGGTCACAACCATGAACCGCACAATCACAATGACGTAGGAAGCTTTATGATTGTCACAAGTGATGACAAAACACCTCTTGACGACTTCGGATGCGGAGAATATACCAAATTCTATTTTATGAGGGAGCACCGTTACAATATTCTTGTTAATGCTTCCTGGGGACATTCTCTGCCAATAATTAACGGAAAAGCTCAAGAATGGGGTTTGGAACACTGTGCAAAAAATACCGCTTACGGCGAGAATTTCTTTGAACTTGATATTGAAGGTGCATATGAAGAAGAACTCATCAGCAAAATCCACAGAAGATTTGATGTTAATACTGACACCGTAATCCTCACAGACACATTCGAATATTCAGAAAACACAGAAACAATAACCGAAAGATTTGTAAGTTCCATAAAACCTGAAATCAAAGACGGTGTTGTTGACCTTGAAGGCACAAAAATATTATTTGACAATGAAAAATATTGTACAAGCTACTCTGAAGAAAGTTACAAAGCACACGACGGCCGCGGAACAGTCACACCTTGCTATTTTATAGATTTTATTGCAAGAGACGAAAGAGAAAGTGTGTTCAGATTTGAGATAAAACCCAATATGTAAAAAAGGAGTGAAAAATGTGCTGAATCTCGAAAAGCACCCATATTTTGAAGAATTTATTGACCCTGCAACCGGAGTAAAAAGCTACATTCTTAAAGAAAAAGTTGCAAAGCTTCAACTCAATTTCTATTTCACGGAAATGGGGCTTACATATGACAACAAATATATGTGGTTCAAATGCATTGACTGGCCCGCTCAAAATCGTCATCTCGGTGTTATGAGTATGGATCCTGATAATCCGTTTATTCGCAAATTTACAGGGGCAAGTATGAACTCAAGTGAACCGAATATTATCCCCGGAACCCACGATGCACTTGTGGCAATTGATAATTCGGTCTACCGATTTGATGTTGGCGGTAACTGCGAAAAAGTGCTTGAAGTCGGAAGTGATATTATACGAGGACGGCGAATTGACCGGATTTCCACACATCTTAGCATAAACAGCGATAACGAGCTTATGCTTCTTGACATGAGAATAGGCGAAAAAACATATATAGCAACAGGCAACCTCAACACGGGCGAAGTTAAGATGATTCACAAATTTATCAAAAATTACAATCACTCACAGTTCTGCCCTACCGACCCCAAGCTATTCCTGATTGATCAGGATTGGGAAATAGACCCGGTTACCGGTGAAAGATTTGATATTGACCAGAGAATGTGGCTTATGGACACAGAGGGAACAAGACTTGAAAACGTTCTCCCCGGAAACTGGTTCAGACATAACAATTCAATAATATGTCACGATTTTTGGTCGAAAGATGGATATCTTTGCTGGCCTGATCTTTTGGACAGCGTGTGTGAGTACAACATCGAAACCAAAGAGGTGAAAGGAGTATGGAATCACTCAATATGCCATGCTCACACCAACGAAAGAGAATTATGGGTTGGAGACGATTCACCATATGCATGGGACAAACGCCCTTGCCGCGTTGTTTTTTTTGACAGAGAATCGGGCAAAGAAATTGATATTTTCTCCGCACTCCCCAAACCCAACTACAAATCAACTTCGGTTTATCACCTTGACCCCCACCCCGCATTTACTCCCGACAACAAATACATCATCTCAACCGTAACATTAAAAAATGGAGAGGTTGATGTTGCCATAACTCCTGTTGAACCGCTTTTAGAGCTTTGCAGGGAAAAGGGATTAAAAGTTAATGATGAATGTATAGCCTTAACGACCGACACTAAAGGCGGTTTTAAAATATAAATTTCGCCTCACTCGTCGTTAAAATACTCGGAAATATTAATATAAAGGAGCATAAAAAAATGACAAATTATAAATTATGGGCAAATGAAATGTGGCAAAAATGCCAGCCAAAAGTAACAAAAAATGCCGAAAGAATCGGTGGAGATTACCCCTACACAACAGAAAACGGAAAATACAAGCAGGCAAGGCACATATCATGGTGGACAAATTCGTTCTGGTGCGGTATGCTCTGGCTGATGTACAAGGAAACTAAGGATGAACGCTTTAAAGCTTGGGCAAATGAATATGAAAATCAGCTCAACACTCTTTTTGAATCGCAGGAAAGACTTGACCATGATGTTGGATTTATGTGGCTTCATTCATCGGTTAACAACTACGAAATCACAGGAAATGAAACTTCAAAAAATTATGCCCTTCTTGCGGCAAGTACACTTGCGGCAAGATATAACATACGAGCAGGATACATAAGAGCTTGGAACGGCAGAGATGGCGAAGATGCCGAAATGAGAAAAGGCTGGGCAATCATTGACTGCATGATGAACATTCCCCTGCTCTATTGGGCAACCAAACAAACCAACGATAACAGATTCAAATATATCGGTATTGCATTTGCCGATAAGGTGCTTGAAAACTTCATAAGACCCGACGGAAGTGTGTGCCACATTGTGGAATTCAACCCCGAAAACGGAGATTTTGTAAAAAGCTATGGCGGTCAAGGATACTGTGAGGGTTCATCCTGGTCAAGAGGTCAGGCTTGGGCAATAAACGGCTTTGCTCAAAGCTACAACGAAATTGGTGATATCAGATATCTTGATGCTGCAAAAAGAGTTGCAAATTACTTTATGAATGCCTGCAGTGAAGATCCCGTTCCAAGATGTGATTTTCGTCAGCCTGTTGATGCCGTAGCATACGACAGCTCCGCCGCAGCCATTGCCGCAAGCGGCATAATTGACATTGCACTTGCATGTGAGGGTGCTGAAAGAGAAATGTACTTAGCGTCTGCTGTCAGACTGCTCAAAGCACTGGACGAAAGATGCTGTCCTTGGGACGATCCCGAAGATGAAGCTATTGTGAACTTTGGAATGGAACATTTCAACAACGGACAAAAGGCGCTTATCTACGGTGATTATTATTTCCTTGAAGCTATCCTTAAACTAAAAAATCTTAATTTCTGATAAACTTATGCCTCTGCAACCGTCTCATTGGTCGCAGAGGCATTTTTATGGGTTAAAAGTTTTTCGTTATAAAATTATTTTTCAAGGCTCTATAATAAATGTTGGGGTATCCAACAAATAGAGCTCAATAAAATTAGAAAATGTAAAAAAAGAGAGCATATTTGTTCAAAATCCGTTATAATGGAATTGTCCAGAAACCAGAAACGGAGGAACAGGATATGCTC
>JAFQBA010000043.1 GCA_017416845.1 Clostridia bacterium | reverse complement strand
CTTCATCTGACACGTCATTAGAATTACCACTCAAAATATCCGGAAGCTTGATATCATCAATTTCATTAATTGAGGCATCATCCCGACCGGCTCTTTTTACACTTTCAGGAACAACTTTCTCATAGAAAGGCTCCATTTTTTCTGTAAGATTTCCGGATTTAGAATATAATATACATTCGATGGGCATACCATCTCTTACTTTTTTTGTTTCTCCGTCAAGATAAAGATGGATAATCTTAAGAAACTTCACATCAATATCCACAACCAGCAAATATCCTTTTTTATCATCAAGTTCAGTCAACACAAGATAAGCTTTTTTTGCTTCAGGAAACAATTTCCTGAGCATGTTTGTTAAAACAGAAATAAGCTCCTTGGGTCTGGGATTCGGTACAGAAAATTTATAAGGTACAATTTTAGCCAATTCTTCCTGTGCTCGAATTTTCTCAGCCTCCATCTCTTTACGAAGCTGTTCCTCTCTTCGAAGTCGTTCTTCCTCTATTCTTTTTCTCTCAAGCTCTTTTTGTTGAAGCTCAAGTTCTTTTTTTCTTTTGCCGAATAACAATATAATTACCTCCTTATTGCAAGGTTCAGGCCAATGAATTGTTAAATCCATTAAATATAAAAGACACTAAAGTTAATTTTAAATATATTTTACCACAGTATTAATCAAATTGCAATACAGCATAACATGCAATTTATTAATTTGATTCCTTAGTCTTATCAACAAATACTGAAACAGACATCAGTGTTTAGCATCAAGACTAACCTTTAGTGTAGATGGTTAAGGCTACCGTTGCAAACAGACTTTATTATCGGCTCACTCATTGCCTTTTTTGAAAGTCCAAACATATCAAAACTGTCATGATAGCTTACATTCGCTTCAATCTGAACATCGTCATTTGACAGTTTTATAATAGATACATTTTCGCAAAGCAAATGGTACTCAGTTAATAAATTCTCAACATAATCCATGGCCTTGCATGTATCAGTTGCTACAAAAACTAATGTTTCAGTGGCATTATGTGTCAAAAAACGTGGATTTTTGTGAAGTATTATTTGAAGTGCAACCATAAGGAATGTAGTCAGCACTCCAATTATATACATCCCGGCTCCTATAGACATTCCTATGCCCGAGGTTGCCCATATTCCGGCTGCAGTTGTAAGACCCTTAATTGAATTTTTATGTACAAAAATCATGCCCGCTCCAAGAAAACCTATTCCCGAAACAACCTGTGCCGCAAGACGGGCACCGTCAAAATCACCGGTATCAGCGAAACCATATTTGGATATTTCCATCATAAGACATGATGCAAGCGCAACAATAACATGTGTTCTTACCCCTGCCTCCTTATTACGGTTTTTTCTTTCATATCCAATTATAAAACCGCATACAGTAGCAAGCAAAAGTCTGCCGATAAGTTCAAGCTGAGAAATCAACAAAAAACGTAATTCTTCATTCATAACATATCGCTCCTTTGGATTTATTTAATCTATTACTTCAACGGTTTTACCGTCACAAAAAAAAGTTATAGTACCACTGATGTCTGTTCGATATACTTGTATGTTATATTTATTTAAAATATCAATTATTTCTTTATGAGGATGTCCGTAGCTATTATCCTTTCCACAAGATATCACTGCATATTTCGGATTGACTTTTTCTAAAAATTCTTCAGAAGTGGAGGTTATCGATCCATGATGACCAACCTTCAAAACATCAGCACTTACATCCGATTTGATGTGTTTTTCAGCATAAGTTTCGGCATCACCGGTCAGCAAAAAGGACTTCTCGCCACACGTAAGCCTAAGCACAACGCTGAAATCATTTGTCTCTTCATACGAATCAAGTACCGGAGAAATCACTTCACATCTGAAACTATCGGATTCAAATATCATATCTCCGGCTCTGACAATATTTGACTGAATATTTTTTTCATCTAAAGCTTCCAGCATATATATAAAAGCATTTGTATCCGATTCTGTATCCGGCATGAAAAAAGAACCTATGTCATATTTTTTTATTATATGAGACATCCCGCCCATGTGATCGACATGAGGATGAGTCGCTACAAGATAGTCTATTTTCTTTACATTTTCTCTGTCTAAAAAATCACAAACAGCGTCTCTTTCACTGTATTCTCCACAATCCACCAGCATAATTTCATTGTTGGGAAGCCTGGCAAAAATACAATCTCCCTGCCCGACATCCACAAATGAAACAGTCATACTGCCATCGGGAATTTTAAGCTGTGAATCTGTTCGGTCTTGAAACAGACAGCCTGCTTCCGAGACAAATAAAGCAATTGTAATGATAACGATAATAATTAAAGATAACGGGTTTTTGAACTTTTTTAAATTTTTTTTCATAATTCACCGTCCCATCACAAGTTATAAAAAGAAAAACAACAGTATCTGCTGAATGAGCAAATGCTGTTGTTTATTAAGAGCAGCGCTGGAAGGACTCGAACCTCCGAAATGCCGGAATCAGAATCCGGTGCCTTACCAACTTGGCGACAGCGCTATATATACCGCCCTCAAATGGTACGAGAGATATTATAGCAGAATTGCCACCGTTTGTCAAGTGTTTTTTTGAAATTTTTTGATTTTTCTTATAATAGATAAATTAGATATGTCACTTTGCCTTGTTTGCATTTTCAAATATTTTGAACAAGTCTCACTCTGACTTCATCTCTGTAGGTATCAACGGTTATCTTTGCGCCTGAAATATCATCGGCGGCAAGAATAATTTCACTAAGCGGGTCCTCAATGCTTCGCTGAATTTCGCGTCGGATTGGTCTTGCACCATAGCGAGGGTTGTAGGACTTTTCAAGAATTTTTTCTTTTGCGGCTTTAGTGACAGAAATCTGAGCACCGAGAGCTTTTACACTTGCAAGTGTATCTGCCATCATCAGATCTTCAACCTTTAAAAGCTCCTCTTTTGTAAGCTCTTTAAACTCAATAATCTCGTCTATTCTGTTTAAAAACTCAGGTCTGAATATTTCCTTAAGAGTTTTTTCAATTTTTATGCTGACACCATTGTCTTCAGTCATAAATCCCATGCCGGATGCACTGCCCACCGATGTACCTGCATTCGACGTCATAATGATAATAGTGTTTTCAAAGCTTACCTTTCTGCCCTGGCTGTCGGAGATGCGTCCGTCGTCCAAAATCTGCAGAAAAATGTTGAACACATCCTGATGAGCTTTTTCAATTTCGTCAAGAAGAATCACGCTGTAGGGATGGCGTCTCACCTTTTCGGTGAGTTGACCTGCTTCGTCATAGCCCACATAGCCCGGAGGTGAACCGATAATCTTTGAAACAGAATGTTTTTCCATATATTCACTCATGTCCATGCGGATAAGAGCGTTTTCGTCATTGAAAAGGTTCTCGGCAAGAGCTTTAACAAGCTCAGTCTTACCAACGCCTGTGGGACCAACAAAAATAAATGATACAGGGCGTTTTTTCGCCAGCGAAAGCGCTCTGTTTCTGCGTACTGCCTTAGCAACTGCAGAAACTGCTTTCTCCTGACCTATAATACGCTTATGAAGATTTAACTCCAAACTGAGAAGCTTTTCTTTGTCGGTTTCGGTTATGTTTTTAACAGGTATTCCCGTCCACAGCTCAATAACTCTTGCAATATCCTCCACACCGAGTTTAGCCGAACGTTGCTTAGCCCTCATGCCATCAAGTTCACCCTGCAAACGGCATTTATCGCTCTTCAGGCGTGCTATATTTTCATATTCAGGGTTTTCTGATTCTGCTTCGAGAATCTCGAGCTTTGAATCAACCGCGGTTATATCCCCTTTCAGTTTTACAATCCCTTTGGAATATGGATTATCAATGTTAAGCTTTGACGCAGCCTCATCAATAACGTCAATTGCTTTGTCCGGGAAAAATCTGTCGTTAATATATCTGCCCGAAAGCGAAACAGCTTCATAAATAATATTATCATCTATTGTTATGTTGTGGAACTTTTCGTAATATTCTTTAGTACCTTTTATAATTTCAACTGTTTCTTCTGCAGAAGGTTCTTCAATCATAACAGGCTGGAAACGACGTTCCAACGCGGCATCTTTTTCAATGAACTTACGATATTCCTCAGGAGTTGTAGCACCTATAACCTGAATATCCCCTTTTGAAAGTGCAGGTTTTAAAATATTGGCGGCATTCATGGCGCCATCTGCATCACCTGCTTTTACAATGGAATGTATTTCATCTATTACAAGAATAACATTGTCGTGCTTTGCTTCTTCAACAATATTTTTGAGTCTGCTTTCAAACTGACCTCTGTACTGAGTGCCTGCAACAATGTTTGCCATATCCAGAAGATAGACCTCTGCACCGCTGAGCTTTTCGGGAACATCACCGTCGGCAATTTTCTGAGCAATCCCCTCTGCAATAGCTGTTTTACCGACACCGGGAGCTCCTAAAAGCACCGGATTATTTTTACTGCGACGATTAAGTATCTGGATAGCACGATCAATTTCTCTCTCTCTTCCCACAACACGGTCAAGAAGAGATTGTTTTGCCTTTTCAGTAAGATTTGTGCCAAAGTTATTAAGACACTTTTTCTTCTTTTGTTCTCTTTTCATGGTGTTTTTTGCTTTTTTATCATTAATTGGAATTTTTGCTTCTCCCTCAGAAAAATCATCATTTTCCGAAGGATCCATCAAATTTCCGCCACCAAAAATATCAGCAAAAGCTTCGTGCATTTCACCGCTTTCTATCATATCTGTCATGTTGTCAACCATTTCCTTAAGTTCATCAGGACTTATTCCAAATTGTTCAGAAAGCTGATTGATGGGTGTAATTCCCGAATTTATTGCACACGAAAGACAGTATCCCTCGTTTATCATCTTTTGACCATCGGATTTGCTGACAAAAACCACGGCGGGATTTTTTTTGCATATAGCACACATTTTCATGTTTATTCACCTCTTTATAGTCCAATCTGTTTATATATATGAAAATTTTTACGATTTATCTCAAAGTATACAAACCCATATTAGAAATTATACCATAAATATTATATATTTCAAGATGGAAAATAAACAATATTTCTGCTTTTATGCAAAAAAAATGCGACACCATTACGATGTCGCATTTTCAATCGGTTAATTATTGTTTTTTTGTCATTGCTTTAATTCCGAAGAGAACAGCAATCATAAGTGCCACACCTATGGGAAGAACTATCATCCAGTTCTGAACAAAACCTGCAATGAGGTATGTTATAAACGAAACCGCCGCAACCGTTATTGCATAGGGAAGCTGAGTTGATACGTGGTTGATGTGGTTACACTGAGCACCTGCCGATGACATGATGGTTGTGTCGGAAATCGGTGAGCAGTGGTCACCGCAAACAGAACCTGCAAGGCATGCAGACATGCCGATAATTGCAATCTCTGTTCCGGGTTCAAAGATGCTGAGAACAATTGGAATGAGAATACCGAATGTTCCCCATGATGTTCCTGTTGAGAAAGAGATGCCTATAGCAACAAGGAAAATGATTGCAGGCAGGAAATTCTGAAGTGAACCCGCATTTGCAAGAGCATTGGCAACAAAAGCATCGGATCCGAGAAGAGCGGTCATGTTTTTGAGAGCTGTCGCAAAGGTAAGAATGAGTATTGCAGGAACCATTGCATTGAAACCTTTGGGTATACAATCCATTGCTTCTTTGAAAGTAACAACTTTTCTGCAAAGCATATAGATAATTGTGAACACAAGCACAATAAGACCACCCCAGGGAAGACCAACGGTAGCATCTGTGTTACCGAATGCATCCACAAAGCTTTCGCCCGAGAAGAATCCGCCAACATAAATAAGTGCGAGAACACACACTACAATAAGAACAACAATGGGAAGAAGAAGGTCAATAACCTTTCCTTTTGAGGAGCCTTCTTCCATTTCTTCCGCACCGGCAACTTTTTCACCGCTGAAGAGGTCACCTTTAAGCGCATTGAGTTCATGCTTTTTCATGGGACCATAGTCAAATTTCATAAATGTGATGGCAATTATGAAAACAAAGGTGAGAAGTGAATAGAAGTTGTAGGGAATTGCCTTTATGAAAAGTCCGAGACCTTCGCCTTCTGGAGCATATGACGAAACTGCAGCAGCCCATGAAGAAATTGGAGCAATCATACAAACAGGAGCTGCGGTTGCATCAATGAGATATGCAAGCTTTGAACGCGATATTTTTGCTCTGTCGGTTACGGGACGCATAACAGAACCAACTGTAAGACAGTTGAAATAGTCATCAATGAAGATGAGAACACCAAGGATAAAGGTTGCAATTGATGCGCCAACCTTGGATTTAATATTTTTGGAAGCCCATGCACCAAATGCGGCGCTACCTCCGGATTTGTTGATGAGAGCAACCAACACACCGAGAATTACAAGGAATATAAATATTCCGGCAGTTCCCGATACTGCGGCGATTAGACCTTCATTAAGAAGATTATCCATTGCCGCAACAGGCTTAAAGTTTGCAGAAAGAAGCGCGCCGGTGAGAATACCCACGAAAAGCGAACTGTATACTTCTTTGGTGATAAGTGCAAGAACAATTGCAATGATTGGGCCGAGAAGCGACCAGAATGTTCCGTAATATCTGGATGACGAACCACCCTCGGAATCATCTGAAGCTTCTTCAACTGCTGCCACAGCGGCAGAATCTGCCTCCGCATCAGAAGTGATAGCTGCATCGGAAGCTATAGCCGCATCGGAAGCAGCCGTTGCGTCAGATGTAACCAAAGCATCGGACGCTACTGCAGAATCTGCATCAGGCTCTGCAAAAACAGCTGTTGGTACAAGGGTGAGTATCAGTATGAGTACCGATGCAAAAACTGCGCTGAGTTTTTTAAAACTCTTTTTAGTTTTCATTTCTTTTCCTCCGTAACTTATAATTTTAGATAAAAAACCCAAACTTTATCTGCCATAATTATACATTATCAACATATATAAGTCAAGTTATTTATTTTGTTTATTCCAAAATATTTGATGTGATGAAGTCTACACCCCATTCCGAAAGCTTTTCGGCGGATTTTTCATCATCACACGTCCAGCAATTAACCTTGTGTCCGTTTTGATGAACACGGTCAATAATCCCTTTGTCAAGAGCAGCATAGTAGATGTCAAGATCAAGGTTATATTCGTTCATTGCCTGCATAACCTTGTCGCCAAATTCGCTCACAAGATACTGAAGTTTCAAATCCTTATTTATGCCTCTCATAATGACGAGATTCTCAAGGCAAAACGAAATGAATATCATGTTTTCGGTATAACCCATGGAGTCTATTTGCGAAAGAAGTGCTTTTATGTCTTTTTCGGAAAACGGGTTCTTTAGTTCAAGCACGCATTTTTTGTTATATTTTCTGCAAATGCCCACATAATCGGCAAGCTCCGGCATACGAAGGTCAACTCTTTTGTAGTCCGCATGGGATTTCCCGGAACGAAGGTCTTTTAGCACAACGCTTTGAAGTTCTTCAAGAGTTTTTTCTTCAACATTCAAAGTCACTTCTGCAACACGCTCAGTAGTGTCATCATGAGTGACAACAAATTTGCCGTCACTTGTTACATGTATGTCGGTTTCAATGCCAAAATAGCTTCGGTTGCCTGCCGCAACAAAGGCAGAAGACGTGTTTTCGGTTTCCAGACCCGAAAGTCCGCGGTGCGCAACAACGAGAACATCATTTGATTTTTTAAATTTTACCGTGTCCATATATATTCTCCTTTTCAAAAATCTGCTTTTTATTTTTGCACATAAAGTTTTAAGCGATTTCAACAATTGTAAAACTCCTTATACCATTTTGCAAAACGTCTCAAACCCTCTCGCAAAGATGTGGTTGGTTTAAAGCCGAAATCACGCTCCAAAGCCGAGGTGTCGGAAAAGGTTACGGGAACATCACCGGGCTGCATGGGAACAAGCTCTTTGTGAGCTTCAAAATCATAATCTTGCGGAAGTACCCCTGCCGAAATCAGTTCCTGTTGCAGGATGTCGACAAAATCCAAAAGATTTTCGGGAGAGCTGTTGCCGATGTTATAAACTGCATAGGGCGGTACGGGAAGTCCGTCCTCGCCGGTCTCTTTTTGGGGCGGTTTTTTCATTACACGCATAACGCCTTCAACAATATCATCAACATAGGTAAAATCTCGCTTACAGTTGCCGAAATTAAAAATCTTTATGGTTTCGCCCTTTAGCAGCTTATTTGTAAAGCCAAAATATGCCATATCAGGTCTGCCGGCAGGACCATAGACCGTGAAGAAACGAAGTCCCGTTGAGGGAATGTCATAGAGCTTTGAATAAGAGTGAGCAAGAAGCTCATTGGACTTTTTTGTTGCCGCATAGAGCGACACCGGATTATCCACCTTATCGTCTGTGGAATACGGCACTTTTTTGTTTGAGCCATATACAGACGAGCTTGAAGCATAAACAAGATGGTCAACCGGATGGTTTCGACAGGCTTCCAAAATATTGTAAAAGCCAATCAGATTAGACTCTATGTACACATCGGGATTGGTGATGGAATATCTCACCCCTGCCTGAGCCGCAAGGTTTACAACCACCGATGGAGCATATTTTACGAAAATATTTTCTATAAGCTCTTTGTCGGCAATATTACCTTTTAGGAATGTCCACTCACAGGAGCTTTCCTTTGATTTCTTTTCAATCTCCGAAAGACGAAATTCCTTGAGTGACACATCATAGTAGTCATTCATATTGTCGATGCCGACAATTTGGACGTCGGTTTCGTTATCAAGAAGTTTAAGCACCAGATTGGCACCTATAAATCCGGCACTGCCGGTGACAAGAATTGATTTTTTCATTATTTTTCACCTTATATTGGTTGAATTTTTATTTTCAGATTGGGGTTTATAGGGGTGTTTAGCACGAGGACGTGAGGCGGCACTGTCCACAATAATGACGGCTTTTGCAAATTGGAGGACAGCGGGGGACGTACACGAAGCGGCTTAGCGATTTTTGCGGTGCCAGTTCGTGTACGTCCCCACGACTGTACGACCAAGATCTTTCAAATTGTTGTGCCGCAATGGTTTCATGT
>JAFQBA010000042.1 GCA_017416845.1 Clostridia bacterium | reverse complement strand
TTTCAAAACTGTCGAAAGCACTTTAAAGAGTGCATTTTAAGATTCATAACAAGCAATAAAATTGCAGATTATCCTGACGGATATCAAAATTTTTTGTGAAGTTATGGTCTGAAAATGCCTCTTTAAAGCGATTTATCCCTAAGACCAACCGCCTAAAATGTGACTCTTTTTCTGTATAAAAATTAAAAACTATTTTATTATTTACAAATCATCCCAAAAACTTTTCCATAAAGTTTTTAAGTGGTTCTTCTTGGGGAATGAATTCGTGAATACCTTCAAATTCAATGAATTCATTCCATTCATCGTTATCGCCGATTATATTTTTATGAATATATAATTGTTATTTTAGAGGTTTATATTGCATTATATCCGTTGTTTTGATATAATCAGTTTATAATGAAATGTGAGGGGTCTTATTATGAAACTTGCTACAACAACCTGCGATTTTGACGGCTATTTTAAAACCTATCAGGAGAAAATTGATGCTGTTGCGGAAGCCGGATTTAAATGTATTGATTTAAGTATGTATGTGATTGAAAAAGACGACGAACTTCTTGTAAGTGGCAAATGGAAGGACAATGCAAAACGCATTCTTGACACCTCCAAAGCCAAAGGTCTTGATTTTGTTCAGGCACATTCCCCCGGTGGTAACCCGATAGCAGGGGATGGAAACGCCAAAATTTTGATTGATGCAACAATCCGCTCTATCGAGATTTGCGGTGTCCTTGGAATACCAAACATTGTTGTTCACGCCGGAATGATGAAGGGCTACACAAAGGAGCAGTTTTTTGATGAAAATCGCGAATTTTTCAGAAAGCTTATTCCTGCTATGGAAAGAAATAATGTTAATGTTCTTTGTGAGAATTCAACCTGGAAGAATATGGGCGATATGTATTTTACAAACTCGGGAAAAGATATGAAGGAGTTTGTGGAATATGTAAATCATCCGTTGTTTCACGCATGCTGGGACACGGGTCACGGCAACTGTGAAGGCAATCAGTATGATGATATTAAGGTAATAGGCAATGACCTTTTTGCAGTTCATATTAACGATAATTCGGGTAGGGGAGATGAGCACGTTATACCGTATCTCGGAACAGTGAATATGGATGAAGTAATGAATGCACTCATTGATATAGGGTATAAGGGTGTGTTTACATTCGAATCCGGTTCGTCGCTAAGACCTTATAAATACTGGCTTGGTAACAGACGAGAGTATGAAAAAGATACAAGACTTCGTGAACCTCGGCTTTTTATGCAAAAGCATCTTGAAAAACTTATGTATGATATCGGTGAATATATTCTTAAATCCTATGATTGTTTTGAAGAGTAAGATATAATATTTGTGTAGTTTTTGCAATTCGTTGTGAAAATTTGGTAATTGACATCGCGGAAGTTCTATGTTACATTTCAATTTAAATGAGGAGATGATTTGTCGATGGCATAATAATTGTTAATCCTAAAACTAAACTTAATATAGAAGTTGACATTCCAATTGCTGCAATTGGCTACTTAAATAACAAAAAAGGAATTATTAGTATAAATGGCGATTTTAATGAATCCATTTCAGAAGCAATATCGTACTTTAAAGAAAACGGAGTAAAAGATATAGGTTTTATAGGAGAAAAACTTACAACAGGCAAATTTAACTGTTTTAAAAATGCTATGACGGCACATGGAATTAAAATTAATGAAGATTTTATTCAATATAAACTTAATTTAAGAAAATCAACTGAATTAAAATAATAAACATAAAAGGAGATTTAATTTATGAAGAATGAGCAAAAAGGCTGTGCCGCAACACCTTCTACAAAATCAGGCGGTATTTTTTACTTTGAAGACGATCATAGAGACAGGGCTGCCCGCTATACCGTAAAATATGGTGTAGCATTTAAACGAGGCGGTACAAAATATATATCTGAATTAATACAAAAGGGAATAGATGATGGCACAAGAACGGCTACAATTACAGGAAACTGGGATATTGAGTCACATATACGCATTCCGTCTGATTTTACATTGATATTTGATGGTTGTTATCTTAAAATGGCAGATACAACCTTTGATAATATGTTTGTAAATGAGCATCACAACACCGAAATTGGTCGTACTATTTCAGGTACTGATAAAAATATAAGGTTAATCGGTAAAAATGGAGCAATTATTGACGGTGGTACATATAACGGTCTTTCTGAATACAACCAAAACAAAGAGGGCAGACCTTCAATTCGTTTAAATGTTTTAATATCTTTTACTAACGTTGACAGATTTGAAGTTACCGGTCTTAAAATTCACAATTTCAGATGGTGGGCATTTTGCTCTTTATATTGCCAAAATGGCCATATTCATGATATAGACCTTAAAGCTGATGATACTTGCATTGACAAAGATGGTAATGTGTATCACGGACTTTCGCTTGACCTTTATTATGATATGCACGTAAAGCAGGCAGATGGCATTGATATAAGAAGAGGTTGTCACGATATTGTTATAGAGGATATACGCGGTTTTGCAGGCGATGACCTGGTGGCTCTTACTTGCTTAGATGGTAGCGATTTAAAAAATTATTCGGTAGAAGGTATGCCTGACGATTTATGCAATATAACTGTTCGCAACATTAACGGATGCGCTTTAGATGCTTGCGTACGTATTCTTTGTCAGGGCAACTCAACACTTCACGATGTTCTTATTGACGGTGTATGCGATATGTCTGATAAAATAAGTGGAATCAACGGCAGGGGACTGCAGGCAATCAGATTAGGAGACAGCCATATTTTATACGGTTCTGATTTAGGCGAGGGTGATAAATGTTATAACATAACCGTAAAAAATGTACGTTCAAGAGCTGTGTATGCCATGTATTTTGGTGGCAAACCAATCAAAAATTTAGTTTATGAAAATATTGAAACCTTTGACGATGGTGGATATATAGATAATCACTGGGAAACAAATTAAAAAGCTACACAAAAATTTTATATATATTAAAAAGTGGGCAGTTATTTGCGAACACATTATAAGACACTATAACGAAGGATGGGCAGACGGATACAAATTAAATATTAAAATACCGGGAATTGTGGAATGAGCCCGACTTGGGTTATGCTACTTGGGGTGGAACGAAAGAGCAGTTTTTTGACCTTTACGTTACCGCTGCAAAACATTTAAGAGAATGTTTCTCTGATATATTAATGGACTGTAAATTAATTCAGCAAATTAATTTACAGTCCATTTTGGGGAATAGGAAAAAAGATTCAGAATTGTCAAATCGAACTCAAAGCAAGGCAGAGCCTTGCTTTGAGTGGTGAGATTTGGCAAGAGCAAAATGGCATATAATTGAAGAAAAACATCTTGAAACAGATGTTTTTCAACATTTGTAGTAAAATCATATGATTTATAGGCTAATTAATACTCTGTATTGCTTATTATTTCTGCCTTTTTGCGGTCTGGAGTTTTTTTACATTCCCATTTTATTTGATTAGTCTTTTATAAGTACAATTACTTCGGCTTCATTATCGGTCATATATGCAAAAACCTTGGAAGCATTTGCTCCGTAGTAGCTTTCTGCCATAATATCCGAGCTTGAAGCAGGATAGATATATCCGGATTTTCGTTCATAAAGATAGATGTTCTGACCTTCTGATTTATAGAGCTTTACATTTACAAGATTGTTACCGGAATTAACCGTAATACGGTCAATCATACTGTTGCTGAGGTAATCATATACATCGTATTTAACATCTTCTATTATGCCGTAGAGGTTTACTTCATCGGTATATTCGGTGAGTCCCTGAACAGATGCAAGCTTTCTCACATTCACAATTTCGGATTGCGAATTGGTTGCAAAACGGATAAGGTCGCCTTTACGAAGCTTTTTAACTGCAGAGTACACCGGAGAATCGGTGGTTGCAATGTAGATTTCTTTGGTATTTGCACGAAGGAGCTCTACCGAGCATACTTCATCACCATCTTCCGAAAGTTTTAGAGATACCGTACCCACAATACATATTTCGTCATCCTCGGAAATTGTTGGAGGAAGTTCGGAATCCATATCGGCTTTCACAACAATAATATCCATCGGCTCTGCGTAAGCATATTCTGAGCCGTACTCATTTTCATATATGCCTTTTATACCATATACCTTAACATTGGTCTCATCGGTAATCTGAACTCTTACACCAAAATCGTCCTGGGTACGTACAAGGTTTGGCACACAAACAATAACGGTGCTTTCATCTTTCACAAATCCCCTTGATGCTCTTATGCCTCCAAAAGAGAATATGTCGGCATTGAATTCGTAAGAGCTGAAGTTTGCAGGTATACTGTAGATGTTTAAAGCATTGATTTTCCCTTCGGAATCAAGAGTAAATCCTGCAATTTTGTCAACGAGCACCGCCGGATCAAGATTTGCCGATGAAAGCTTTGTTCCTGTGGCATCTGTTGGATTGTCGCCAAATCTTATGGTGTCGGCAAGGGTGTAAACGGTGGTATCATCATTCTGAAGATAATACGACACAGTTTCATCACCGTTTGAAACCTTTACATTTCTCTTAGGCTCTGTGCCTGTAACAATTTTTATTTTTATACTCGAACCAAGACCCCTCACCTTTGTTGCATCGGCAATATAACCATAGGTGAATTTGTCGGGAGCTGTGCCAAAGCTTCCTATGCAGTAGCCGAAGGTATCAATCACAAAATTTCCTTCCATTCCGATGTATGGAGTGAAAATATAATTACCACTGTTATCCTTCCCTATGGGAACGGTTTTTCCCGAAACCGTTATTTTGCTTTCTGACATTTCGTCAATTTTACCGCTTAATGTTTCTTTATTTACAATCACAGTTACAAAGCTGTCGTCGGTATTACCCACAAAAGAAACCGAATCACCGGGTTCAATGTAATCAAAAGAAACTTCGTTGCCGTCTTTGTCTTCAATTAAATATTCTTTGTCTTCATTGTCATAGTCAAAAGCAAAGCCACCTCTGCCGTGATATGTGCGATTGTTGTCAAAATATACTGCACTGTTTTCATCGGACACAGATTTTACAATATAACTTTCTGCACTTTTAACAATCAGAGTATCAATGGATTTGTTACCATCATTGTCAACAAGTGTATAATCCCCGAGAGAAAGCGAAAAATCACCGGGAAGAGAAAGTCTGTCACCATTTACAAGGAATGCACAGTCCTCAGAAAGATTGTAGGTTTTTTCTTTCCCCGACTCATAGGTATAATATATCTTTTTGTCAACAATATAAGTTTCATCAGAGGGAAGAACAAATATCTTGTTGGTATCGGTCTTTGAAGCAATATACACTGCTGTTTTGACATTGCCGCTTTGTGTGTAATATACATCCACACTCTGTCCGATAAGAGAGTCATAGTCTTTGTCTGTTTTAAAGGCAATTCCGTCAACTACAACAAATCCTTTTTCAAATTTCGGTGTAAAATCAAGCGAGAAATGAGCGCTCTGTTCAAGAATGCCTGATAAAACCGAAGTATCTTTCATAAGCGAGAGTTTTTCAAACAGAGTATATTCTGATGACTCATAGTTGTTTGTACCGTAGATAAGCTCAAGCGGTCTTACATCAAGAGCATTGTCTGCAAGAGCTGCAACCTGTGCTCTTGTAAGCGGAGAGTTGGTATATTCAACCCCTTTGGTTATGCCAAGCTTCCCGGCTTCTGCAAGAAAAGTTTGCGGATAGTCTTGATTTTCCATTACAACATCTCTGCCAAGAACACAAACAAGAATTTTTACAGCTTCCGGATATGTAACATTGTCTTCGGGAGCAAAAATTCCGTTTCCTCTGCCGTTTATGAATCCAAGGCTTGATGCCATAGCAATATGTCCGCTTGCCCAGTGCTCATAGGGAACATCGATAAATTCAGTACTTGCCTGAGGCGAGGAAAATATTCCGAGAAGCCTTAAGGCTACTGCTGTAAATTCTGCACGGGTAATGTTGTCATCAGCTCTGAAATCTCCGTCTGCCACATTTCCCATAACACCAATACCGCACACTCTTGCTATGGAATTGTCATATTCTCCCGCGAACACGGCAGTTACCGGCAAGCAAAGACACAGACAGAGAATAAAAGCTATTATTTTTTTCATAAATCATACACCTTTCTATATACAAGTGTTCATAAAGTGTGAGCTGAATTTCCACGATCTTAAATTATGAAGAATTTCTTCTTCAAGCTCTTCAACAAAGCTTATTTTTCCCGACACATAATCCGAAAGCTTTTGAGCGGCATATTCAAGTCTGAAATCAATTCCGCCAAAACGGCTTGCATACATTTCAAAACCCATGGCTTTGTAGTGACTGTGCCAGTTTTCGCAAAACAGCTTATAAAACTCTTTATACATTGCTCGAAGCTTTGGAATAACATTATCAGCAAGGTTTTTAATGTATTCTTTATCCCCTTGCTTATATTTATTCTGAAGATTCAAAACCATATCGGATTTTATGTCTGCAATTTCAAAAAGAAGAGAATAGTATCTGCAAAATTTATAGGAAGGATTATTATTTATTGTTTCTATGGATTTTCTATAAATTGAAGTTGTTACTTCATAAGAAAGACCGTTGCCTAAAAGGTTTATGAGAGGATCACAATAGAAAAGTCCCCTGCCAACACCGTCTGCCCCTATTCTGCCAAGATGAAAAGAAGAAACTGCATCAATAACTTCACGGCTTGCGCCCGATATATGCTCTGCCGAAGAATAAATATCATCGATTGTACAGGATTTCCCTTTATAGTAATATTCCGAAAAAACACAAAGTGCATCAAAGGCTTTGAAAAAGTCAGTTTCACATCCGCCGTTTGCCCACATTGTGGCAATTACTGTTTTTATGCCGTGGTCAATTGAAGCTTTCAGGGCAGGTTCCATTGTACGAAGGGTATAATCAAAATTTGGTGCAAATCCGTCCCAAGTCCACACTCCGCCGGCAAAAACAGTTTTGTTGGAGAATCTTTCAAACTGTATGAACTTTTTATCATAGTATTCATAAAAATCGTGGTAATAGTCCCAAAAAACCATTTCTGTGTTTTCGGGAGCGCTTTCAAGGGCGTAATCGGGAATAACGGCATCGGTTTCGTAATAATCGTCTGCACTTTCACTTCCGAAATACATATCTCCCCATATCATCGGCTCGTATCCGTATTTTTCTGCAATGGAAAGTACTTTTTTAAGATGGTTGTTGAATATATCAAGAGGTCTTTCAAGGCCGTTAGCTTTTAAATATTTTCCAAGTCCGAGACCAATTGCTTCGTCCATTCCGAGATGTATGCGGTTTGAACGAAAGCACGAGCGCACAGCTTTTATTTCCGATTCAATAAAATCATAAGTCTTGTCACATCCGGGAAGAAGAACCGATGAATTTTCGGCAAATGACGATGCTTCGCCCCATTTGATATAGTTTGAAAGATGACCGAGAGTCTGAATACAGGGGATAAGTTCAACTCCCGTTTCAAAAGCATAATCGTCTATTTCTTTAAGCTCTTTTGGGGTGTATCTGCCGCGAAGATATCCAAACTTCGGATAACCCTCAATCTCGTAAATATCTTCGGTGTAGAGCATAAGCATATTGAGTCCCAATGCTGCCACACGGTCGATGTAGTCTTTCACCGCATCAGGTTTCATAACCCCGCCCCTTGACATATCTATCATGGGACCGCAGGTTTCAAATACAGGTTTTTCGGATATTTCAAAAGATGTGTTTCCTTTTTTCATATTCATCGAAAGAAGAAAATATGCTCTCATCTTCTGAACCTTGGAGCCGTATCCTATAACGGCGTTTTTGCCGTCACAGGATACATATACTCCGTCGTATTGTTTTTCTTTTATATTGCAATCGAAATCGTAATTTGTTATTTTCGCTATTTTTGTTTTCATATTTTTCACCTGTAAAGTATTAATCAAGCGTGAAATGTGATGAATCTTTTTTTCCTGTCCCCGAGGCAAAGTGAAAATTGCAAGCAATTTTCACTTTGCCGAGTTGTCGTTCCTTGTGTTAAACAGCTCGATAAATTTCAATTTGAAAAGTTTTCAGTTCTGCGGAAATTCACCAACCGAAAGAGGATTAATTGAACTCATACCGTCAAAGATAAACACTTTCTGTTCAAAGTTTTCTGCTTTTGAATCAACATTTACTGTAGCGGTATATTCTCTGTGGGAAAATTCGTCAAGGTTCATATCAACTGTTTTAACACCGACAAGTTGTTTTACTCCGCCATCTGTTTCATAGATAGCATAGATGAGAACACCGCCGTTTGAACCGCCTTCTGCATTTGTTGCAATAACGGGAAGTGTTACGGTGTTGTCACCTGCAACAACTGTGCCGCCGTTGGAGAATACTTCTGTTCCTTTCATAATTGAAGCAAGTGCAGAGGTATCAGCAGGATTATAGTTCTTTATGCTATATATGGTGGTTGTACCATTACCCATAAGCCAACTTCCGCCTGTTGATATACAAAATCCGTTTGCTGCGGTTCTGTGATTAACCCAGAGTGCCGAGTAGCCTTTATAGGATGAGTTTGCGGCAGGAACATTTTCGTAAACAAGGTTTCCGTTAACCCAGACATCCATTGTGTGAATTGAAGATGAAAAATCAAACACAAGAGTAAGCTTCATTATGCCGGATACAGGATAACCGGTGGTCGAACCATCCACCGTTGCAACTGCACTGCCGTCAGCCTTACTTGCATAAAGGCTTCCCTTAAGATGAGAAATATACCATTTGTTATATCCGCCACCGGCAATTTTTATGATAAGACCGTTGCTTGTGTTTTCCATAACAAATTCAGAAACTGTTTTATTACAAACGGAGTCGATAACATAGAGAGTATCTGCAGTACTTGTTACGCCGGAAGTTTTATATACCAGACCACCGTTTTCATAACCGATTGATTCTTTTGGGGTCTGATCATCGTGCTTACGATAGGAATAGCCTGCCTCACCGCTTTCATTGAATTTGAGTTCAGTGAGTGTTGAGTAATCTTTTGCCGGGTGATTTCCAAGTCCGATTTTATTATATTTTCCGGGAATTGTGTATTCAAATTCCTTTTTGACAGAGTAGCCTTCATTTGAAACAGTTGCACTGACTGTGATATCTCTGTCTACAACGTCGTTTTTGAGATTACCGTTTGAAGCCACAAATTCACTGTCACATTCGTAGGAAATTGTGCTTGCGTTTGTTCCTGTTGTTTTCATAAAATTGAGTCCATCAAGAAGATAAGTCTTGCCGTTATCTGCGGTATATGTCATACCTTCAACAAGATTTGCGCTAACGGCATTTGCATCAAGTGAAAGCTCACTTTCGGTCGCAGAATATGCTTTGAAGTTGTCAAGAGTAACACTTCCGCGACCGTCATAGTTTCCTGATGCAAGAATTGCAATATTTAATATTCCCACGTCATTTGTTGCATTCATATTTATATTTTCGAGGAAAAGCTTGTTGTTGAGCCAGATTGTTGCAACATCCTTTGATGTATCAAAGAAAATAGTGAATTTCCAATTTTCACCTGATGCGTGTGATGGAATCATATAATCTTTTGTACCGATTGTAATTTTGTTTGAAATTCTGTAGCAAATCATATCAAGCGGTTTGGATGTGAAACCGTTGTCAATGAGCTGAAGTCTGAATGAATTGGAATTACCGCCGAGGGTAAATTCATAAACACCCTTGCCTGTAATTTTTGTGTTGTATCTTCTTACAAAATATTCCTGTCCCCAAACATTTGAGTAAAGATTAAGTTTTCCGTATTCGTCTTTGGCATATGCTGAGGTACTTTGAGGAGCATTGGTACGGTATCCTTCGGAATATCCGCTTGAAGCAACAACGGTGTCACCGTCAAAAGTATCGTTCCACACTTCACTTCCGGGAGTTGGCATACCATTCACATTTTTTGATGCGGCAGGAACAAAAAATGTGAAATCTTTTGTTGTTACGTTTCCTTCGCTTCCAATTGTTGCGGTAAGAGTAACTTCAGCATCGTCTGTACCTCTTGTTACTGTGCCTGTTTCAGAAATCACATTGGCATCTGAAGATGTCCAGGTGATAGGGCTTTCGTTAATTTCACCTTTTGTTACGGAATCAAGATTAAGGTTGTCAATGAGGGTATTTACTTCGATGTTGCCGTCCCATTCTGGAACAGAGAGAATGTCATCAATTGTAAGAGCTTCGGCATCGGCCACAGTCTCATCAGTTGCCGCAAAAACGGGAACTGCACAAATTGATAAAACCATTGCAAGGGTAAGCATAACACTTAATAATTTTTTCATAATAAAATTCCTCCTTAAAATTTATAATTTTATCGTTCCGAAAGAAATCTTTTTTGTCGGTTTCTTTCGGAACATAAATTACTTTGAAATAAGACGGCAGAACACAGCTGCGGTTTCTGCTCTCGTGGTGTTGCCTTTGGGATCAAACATATTGGAGTCTTTGCCGTTTACCAGACCGTTTGAAAAAGCAAATTCAACATATTCCTTTGCCCAGTCGCTAATGAGATTTGAATCACTGAAACCAAGCTCAGTTGTTTTGGTTTCCCACATACCAAGGTGGTGTGCGCAACCGGTGAGAATTTTTGCCATTTCTTCACGGGTGATATTGTCGTTTGGTCTGAATTTGACATCTGCAGATATTATGCCGAGATTTACGGCAGTCTGCACATCTTTTGCAAACCAGTCAGATGAAGACACATCATCAAAGACATTTGTATAATCGGCTTTAGCTTCACCAAGGGTTCTGATTGCTATAGCAACAAACTCAGCTCTTGTGATTGAATTGTCCGGACTATATGTACCGTCAGGATTTCCGTTTATAATATTTTTTGAGTGAAGAGTTACAATGTAATCTTTCGCCCAGTGACCGCTTATATCGGAAAACGGAATCGTCGAATCGATAAGCGGAGGCGGCACAAACCCGCCATCGCCACTGTTGCCACCGCCTCCCGATCCGGAGGATGGCTTATCCTTGATACCGTCATTTTTGTTTTTATCATCAATGATAATCTCTTCTGCATCTTTTTTGCCCAGACTTATCACACCGTTTGAAAATTTAAATTCTTTGCCTTCACCGTTAAACACTGCCGACTTAATGCTTGATTTTCCGGTTGTCTTAATGTCCTGCGATGAAAGAGTAGTATCGGAAGAAACAATTGAGAGCTTGCTTGTCTTAAATTCGGCAAATATATCCGTGACCGAATCTTTGGTTTCAAGAATTGTTTTTCCGTTTTCTTTGATGTAACTGCCATCCGACATTATTGCAGAAATGATGTTGCCGTCTTTGTCGGTGCCTATGAGAGCCACTTTGGCATCGGTTGTGAAGTCAGCGAAAGAAACTGTTTTGTTTTCTTCAAAGCTGTAGTTTTGCATATAGTAATATGTTTCCGACTTTGAATTTTCATAAACATTGATTTTTACCGCACTTACTTCATTTTCGGAAAAATCGCTTTCAATGCGTTCTGCACTGACTGATGCATCTTTGTATTTAGACACATACATCACGGTGTCAAAGCTTGCATCGCCCATCACTGTTTTTTCAAATATACCTGCATTGTTGGCAACAGGTGTACCGTCGGAGGTGTCATAATATCCCTCTTCAAGAAATGTCCTGTCATCATCTGCCGAGGCAAGAATGAGATTTTTGCCGTCGTCGTAGTTGGATTTCAGCACGTTTTTGTCGTCATCGGCAGAAATGTTTGCATCGGGTAACATGTGCCAGTATTGTTTGTAATTGTTTTCGGAACTCGCATCTTTTGGTTTCATAAGATCGGAAACCACAAAGAGTCCGTCTTTTATAAAGAGAATACTTCTTGTGTGGTCTTGATCTGCGTAAGAGATTGTAGACTGTGAAAGAAAATCAAATTCGGAATTTGTAACCCATGAATTTATATTTCCTCTTACTGTCAACTCATTTCCCGTCCAGCCCATTCTCTGGGACTGGTCATTAATAACCACCGTGTTGTGGCCTTTGGTTGAAAGACCATAGATACGGGCAGGATCGTAGGTGTTGTAAGTAAATTTACCTGCATCCACAAGAAGTCTCTTTCCGTTTCCGAAAAGTATGATGGAGTTGTCATCTGCATGACCGTGACCGCCTCCGCCCCGGACATTTGTATGGAGATAAATTGCATCTTTGTCCCAGTTTGAACGCATCATCGTGTATCTGCCTTCCGGGAATTGATATGACGTCCATGCAGGTTCTGTTCCCACTTTACCAAACGAATCTATAAAGCGGAATTCATAATCGTTGTACCAGTCGGCAACTTCGGCATATCTGCTTGAAGCGGAAGCACCTCCTCCGCTTTCATCACCATACTGAAGCGGATAGCCTTCGGCACTATTGGTCAGAACCATATAATATGCAGCTTTTCTTAAGGTTTCGTCAAATTCCTCGGGAAGCATGGTGTTTGAATCAATACACGCCTTTTTGAAGTCACGGTACATGGCAAAGGATGAACGATGATATCCGCCGGTGTCTTCAATGTAGGATCCGTCTGACATAAAGCTCTTGTTAAAGGCATTCTGCCACGATTCAATGCAGGTTGCTTTGGTAGATGCACTGTTTGTAAGCTCGGGATATGCACTTGTTGCATAAAGCACTGCAAGCTGTTCATATTCACGCCAGTTGCCTGTTGCATCTTTTCTTGAAGGGAAGTATTTGAACTGCCGGTACATATATTTCATAAACGCAGTTACAAATTCTGATGTCATATATGGGCTGTCTTTAAAGGTGTTCATAAGAGGTACCCACTGGTGCATACGAAGACCTGCATCAAGACTTCGGGGATATGGGGTCTGATTTCCCGTATCAACTATTATATCCATAACCTGACCGAGAAGTGAGTATGCATACTTTTCGTTTCCGGTGTATTTATACTCTGTCATAGTATTTCTTGAATGCATAAATCTCGGTGCCTGATATGCAAATTCAATGTCGGAGGACTTTGCGCCTTTCCAGTTGCTTCCGCCAACGAGTCCGTTGTAGTTGTGAACCGTGAAATTCAGGTTATCCCAGAAAACTGTTTCTTCATCCCACGCCTTTCCTCTGTTGTCTATAATCCAGAGCTGTTTGTTGTCAGCATAAGGCACACTCTTTTTAGCATATATTACAAGCTGTGCCGCTTCGATTTTGTCGGATGCTTCAATATCGGATAGGTCAAAGGAAAGAAGTATACGGTATGTTTCGTCACCAAGAAAATCACCGAACATCTTTGCCTGAAGCTCTTTGTTGTTATCAATATGTTCGCGGGAGTAACTACCGGCTCTTATTGTAGCAGAGCCTGTTGCAATGTAGGTTCTCACTGCTCCGTTAACTGTGAGCTCAAGCTTTGGCACCTTATTGGGATTATCGGCATCTGTGCCGAGAACAAATGCCGAGGTGCTTTCGTTGTAGCGTGCAATAAGTTCAAAGGTTTTGCACTTTATTTTGGAAATTGACGACGGGGAGTGGATTGAAGCAGTTACCGCTTCATAATCGTCGGAAGTTATGGTCATCTGACCTTTCCAGTAGCTTGCTTCTTCGCCAAGTTCCAAAAGTCCGTCTGCTCTTGCATCAACCCAACCTGTTCTTCTTGTGCCGAGAGATATGGGGGATGGAACATCCCGTGTTTTAAAGTACTCCAGAAGTTCTTCTTTAGCTCTTTCGTAGTCGCCGCTTTTTGCAGCTTCCATAACCGCAGACAATCCGGGTATGGAATAATCCAGCTGAGGACCTTTTACAAAGGAACCTGACTCCCACAGTCCGAAAAATTCTTCATCGGAAGTATGCATGGGATCCTTCGGAGCTTCGTCTTTAAGCACCGTAAAGGTGAGGTCTTTAGTGTAGTCCCCGATTTTTGCAGTCATTGTAACTGTGACATCTTCTTCATCAAATCGCGGACGGATAACCCTTCCCGAATTTGTGATAACAGAAGTGTCGGATGACGACCACATTATTGGTGAACCGTAGAGCCCTTTTTCCATAAGGTTCAAGCTTTGACGAATTGCATTTGGATTTTCATTTGTAATATAATAGGGCTTTATATCCTCCGCTTCCATTTTCCCTATATCTGTACCGTCTGAAAAATCCCTTAAAACCCTGTATGAGAATTCCTTCGAGGCACTTACTCCCGAATTTTCCATATTTGCGGTAATTATAACAAGAGGATTGTCATCCGTATCAAGAGGTCTTGTGACCTTTCCTGTTTGGGGATCTATAATGTCCGGATGAGAGCTTTCCCAGGTTATTGTTGTTTTATAGCGAAGCTCTGTTGGAAGAGTGAGATCGGACTGAATTATATTACCTGCAATCGGAGTTTCATTTAAGATATCCTTTTCTCCAAAACCACCAAAATCAAATTTGAGTCTCTGAGCCTGCGGCGGAATTGCGTGATATACTTTGTAATTGTCAATTTTTATTGTTTCAATATTTTCAAGATAGAACATAGTATAGCACACGGCACTCACACCAACCGAACGTGAGTATTTTTCAACAATAGCAGGCTTGCCGTTAACCCAAAGCCAATAGGTGGAATTTGCAGTATCAAACATCAAATTAATATGAATGGTGTTTCCTGAGCCTGACCAAACTCCGTTTTGTGTGCCCTGAACGGATTTGTCATCGGAATAATATGCCGATATTCCGCTTCCGCCCCATGCCATTGAATAGTAAAGGTTGCCGTTTGCATCCATAGTTCTTATCTGAACGGGTTTTGATGATTGTCTTGTAACATCAAATTCAAGACCGATAACACCGGTTGCCACGTTTGTTTTGTCAAGACCCGTATATATCATTGCACCAACCTGGGCTGTTCCCGAGTCTGTTTTGCTGATAACAAGAGCACCATTCTCCACTTGAGCCGTTCCGCTTCCGACAATGTTTGTGTCAATGTGAGAGGGAGTGTCGGGCGATGAAAAATCATTTTCCACAATCATTGTTTCAACAGTCGGAACATCATCGGTGACAACGTGGTTGCCAATGACAATGATCTTGTAGGTTTTGGTTAGACTTTCATTTCCCGAGATAAATTCTGCAGTTATAGTAACTTCAACATTTTTATCCGAGGGTCGTGTAACAGTTCCGTCAGAGCTGATGATTGATTCATCACTTGTTGACCATATGATGCGGCTTCCGTTTTTGCCGTATGACGGGAAGTTCAAATCTTCGTAAGCATAGCCTTCAAGGGGAGTTGTGGTTTTAATGAGTGCGGCATCGTCTATGATGTCGGCATCTGCCTTAACTCTTTCTTTATCCGACATTTTCGCAAGGATGTCATAATAGCCGAAGTTATCAATCATAACATCCCCAACCTTTGTGTAGGTGGAATAGTTGGCCGTATAGATGCTTGTCCATTTGACATTTCCGGGACTCATATTCATGCAAGAGGTGACATCTTCCAAAACAAGCTTATTGTTAACCCACATTGTAAAGGATGGCTGTGAGCCGGTAATGTTGGTGTAAATTGTTACTTTTGCCTTTGAATCCGAATCAATGGTAAGATTAAGATTTTTTGTTTTGTTCTCAGAATCTTTATATTCAATTGAGAAACTGCTCTTATTCCAATAAATCTGACTCAAGTAATTCCAGTTGGCATTATACATTCTCATACGCACAACATCACAGGTTTTGGACAGCGTAAATTCTGTTATGAAATCTCCGCTTAAAACACTTTGAGTGTCATTTTGGTAAATCATAAACCCGGGTTCGTGAGTTGCCTGGGCTTCGGAACGAAGAATGAGCTTGCCGTTTTCCTCCAGTGCAATATCTGTGCTTTTGAGATTTCTTTTTGTGATGTTGGGACTTATTACACCATCCGAAAAATCATCATAATAAAGCGGAAAACGGTCTGTACGCATACCACCCACATCGGTGGACATACCTGCAACTTTGTAGGTAAAGCTTTTTGACTTTATGACATCTCCGAGTGTTGCCGTTGCAGTTACGGTAACCTCAGTATCATCAATCGGTCTTGTCAGTTTACCGTCAATTGCAATTATATCTTCATTTGAAGAAGCCCAACATATCCGGGAGCCTCCTTCACCTTCTTTGATACCGTCGATATCAAGATGGTCAATTATGTATCCGTCTTCTGTTTGGGGAACAGAGAGAACATCATTATCCGTTATTGCATCAAGATCATCTGTAACCTTTTCTTCGTCGGTGCGGTTGTCTTCAACGGGAGGCTTTGGAAGCGGTTTATCAACATACTCCGAATCCACACTGTAAATTCCCACGTTATCAAGGCTATATTTCCCGCTTTTTCCGTAGTTACCGTAGATGAGTGTGTAGAACTGAAGATATCCAAAGTTAACACTGTCGGAGTTTAGCTGAGTACAGGAGAATTTTCGGTCAATAATCTTTTCATTGTTAATCCACATTGAAAACATCGGACGGTTTGAAGCGGTATCAGCATAAAATCCAACCTTTACCGTATCTCCCGAAGAAATTGTGAGGGTTTCGCTTTTGGAGGCAAGAGATGAATCACAATAGGAAATCTTAAATTTATCTCCCTCCCACTGAATCATTGATATATACTGTCCGTCTGTGGCGTTCAGCCTGATTCTTAAAACATCGCAGGTTTTAGACACCGTAAATTCTGTGTATACTTTGCCCGAATATCCGCTTTTGTCTTCGTTTGCATGGAGTCTTACTCTTGGCTCTCCTGCATCGGCATCTGTGTACCACACATACTTTTGACGTTCAAAAACAAGGTTGCCGTCGTGCTCTGTCAGAGTGTCGGCAGGGTTGCCCGTATAGAATTTTCCTTTTTCGGTGTTTGGCGATATTTCCCCATCGGAGAATCCGTCGGTATAAATGGGAGTGAGATTTCCCGGAAGACCGTTTACATCGGTGTCTTTTCCGGGTACGGTGAATGTAAATTCCTTTTCCTTTGAGCACTCGCCCGATGTGACTGTTGCAGTAATCGTAACTTTTGTATCTTCATCGGGTCTTGTAACTGTGCCAAGTGGTGAAATTATATCTTCATCAGAACTTCGCCAGGTAATTTCGGAGCCGCTGTGTCCGTGTCCTAAAGCATCAAGCTTAAGAGAGTCTATGAGATAATCTCCCATTTTGGGAAGTGACAAAATCAAATCTTCTGTAAGAAAATTCAAATCCGAATCAACTTTTTGCTCATCGTCATTGTCGGGTTCGGGCTCTTCGGGGTCAGATTCATTTACACGATATATACCAAAATCTTCTATAGTAAATGTACCTTCATTTTTTGAATAGTTCCCGTAGATGAGAGTATACACCTGAACCATTGCTAAATGTGCCGACGAAAGATCCTGTGTGGAAAAACCGTTATCCACTTTGAGTTCATCATTGAGCCACAGAGAAAATTTAGGAGTGTTTGAAAAAATATCTGCTGAAAGTGAAATCCTGACAGATTCCGAAGCCGGAGCATCAATTGAAGCAGAGCACAATTTCATATCGGCATCACGCCATGTATATGAAAGACGGTCACCCTCCCATTTTATTTCCGTAATATATTTGAAGCTGTCATCATTGATTCTGACTCTCACAACCTCACGGGTTTTAGACAGTGTAAACTCCGTAAAAACTTTGCCGTCCGCTCCGCCGGTCTGATTTTCATTTGCATGAAGTCTGACTGTGGGCTCGCCTGCAGTCGCATCGGAATACCAGACATATTTTGTTCTTTTGAAAGTAAGCTTCCCATCAGATTCTATGAGTGTGTCTGCAGGGTCGGATGTATAGAACTTTCGTTTTGCTATATGCGGAGAAATTATTCCGTCTGAAAAATCGTCCACATAGATGGGTGTTAGATCTGTTGGTTTTTCATTTGATGAGTCCGCTTTAATCTCAACCCACGGCATAACCATCGCAAAAACAATAATAAGCGAAATAATTTTTCTAAAACACATATTTTTCATGCCAGTGCCTCCTGTCTTTTTTCAAATAAAAATTCTGTATTCCAACAACTCTCAAACCCGTCTGTCATATGCATCAGCGCTTCAAGATAAAAATAGTCTCCGCAAACATTGCAACTGTTTTTAATTTCATTTTTATCAATTGCACTGCCTCCGAGCAATATTCCATTATCGAGGAATCCCTGTTTGCCTGATGACGGATCTATTGAATATGAAATCATAACATTAAACCACTTACCAAGCAAATTGTAATAAAAATCATATCTCGGATGAGCCGTGTCGAGCTTTTTAATAATCTCACAAAGAGCACACACAAAAATTGCAAGAGAGGTGGTATCTTTTATGTTCTTTCCGTTTTCATCACCGGGAACAAACACACAAAGGTTATCTCCCGACACATTCAAAAAATATGTGATAACATCATAAAATTTTTCTTCATATATATTTCCCGTGCCTGCTTCATAATGAAGAGCCAAGCCGAGAGTTGCCCAGGCATATCCCCTTGTGTAGTCACCAAAGTCCTTAAATCCGTATGAGGCACACGAATCCGGCATATATCTGAAATTGCCGCCAAATTTGTCAACTACTACTTCCATATAACACTTTCCGTCGCCGGTAATGTTGTATTTCATAACACTTTCATCACAAAAACGAGCCATATCGGTAAACTCCGGATTACCATTAATTTTTGCCGCAAGCTTCATTATATATGTGTTGATAAGAGTACTTGTCTGAAAAAGCTGTTCACTTGACAAATGAAAGTAGGTACTATTATTAAGCATCACACCCGAACCATGAAAACTGCCAAATGCCTCAAGCATATATTTTGCAGCCAAAATCACTGTTTCTGTTGCCTCGGAGCTTCGGTTTATTCTGATGTCGGGAACGCATATGGGAAGATATATGAATCCCATCTCGCTATGAACTATGCGGTTGTTTTTAATAAGAGAATAAAACCTTGAAGTAAGATTTTCAGCATAGTGTCGGAATTTTTCATCTTCAAATGCTTCATATGCCATATAGTATATACCGGTCCACCATCCACCGTGCCAGGAATCATAAAATGTATTACTGTATTTATAAATTCCGTCATCGGCTGTAACATTTGGAAAATACTCCTGAAACTTGATGGTGTTACGGTATGCTATTTTTTTGACTTTTTTAAGCAATGCTTTCAGACAATCCTGAGATATTATATTTTCAAATTTGTTATTAATCATAAAACTTCGCATATTTTTCTCCTTTTACATTATAATTTTAACATAAACCAACATTCATAAAAACAATATAAACCAACATATATTTGATGAAAATGAGCATTTATCCATAAAATATTGCTATATTATTCTAAAATTACCATTATCAAGGCTTGAAACTTTTGCAAAAATAAACTTGTATTGAAATATATTTTATGATACAATTAAAATAGTCTTAACTATGTCAGGTGGTGATTTATGTGATTTTTGAAGAAATCAGACCTTTTATAAGGCACACTGCTCATATAACCGAAGATTCCTACAGTGAGCCAAAACCACTCAAGTCATATGACAACTGCGTTATTTACACAATATCCGGAAGCGGAAGTGCAGTGATTGAAGGAGAAACATACCCCATAGCCAAAGGAACCGTGCTTATGTGGAGAGCGGGTATGTCCTATTGTTTGCGTTTTGAAGAAAAAACATCATATATAATTACACACTTTGACTTCACAAACGAAAACCGTATTACAAACAGTTTTAAATTATCACCGGATTCTCCGGATGTTTTCAACTTTGAAAGAATTGTTGATAAAACCGTTTTTGAAGACTCCCTTGAGTTCAATTCGGTTATATATGTAAAATCAGCAAGAACTCTTGAAGAATATTTTCTCGGTGTTGTTTCGGAATTTAAGAAACCCAAAAATCACATGAATATGCGCACAAGTGCAAAAATGATTATTATTCTTACCGAGCTTTCATCATCTTTCAACCTTGAAACCACAGCCAAAACCCTTGAAAAGGTTGATGAAATTATTGAATATATTCATGAAAACTACACCCACAGCCTGACAAACGGAGATATTGCAAAGCATTTCAGCTTTCATCCTCAGCACGTAAACAAAATTATCAGACGAAAAACAGGATATTCTCTGCATAAATATGTAACCATGAGGCGAATATCAAAAGCAATCGACCTTCTTGAAACCACAAAAATGCCAATAAGCGAAATATCCGACAACGTGGGATTTCAAAATATCTGTCATTTTTCAAGATACTTCAAAGAATTTATGGGGGCAAGCCCTTCATCTTACCGTCAGAAAACAAAAATATTTTAGGAAGTTAATTAAAATAAGAAAAATCAAATTTGAATATTAACATTAAAAACCTCCCCGTGCTGACATTGTGTGTCACTTTGGGGAGGTTTTGTTTTCTACTTATTTTTTCTGTTCAAAATGTCATATGCATAGCATCTTTTTGTAAATCCTGCATCTTTTGCGATTTGTTCAAGTTCTTCGTGTTTGTAGCAAAGATTTTCTTTTGCATGAATGTCACCGGTGAATATCACACTGCCGCCTTTTTTTGCAATGTAGCAAAGCATGTCAAAGCTTGGATAGGGAAATGTACGCCAGCCTCTTGACATTGCTCCTGTGTTTATCTCAAAGGGAATGTTAAAGGGGATAAGCTTGTCAATTGCTTTTTTCCACGCATTAACATATCTTGGATGATTTTCATCAAAGAAATTGCATTTTTCGTTGAATTTGGTAACAAGACCTATGTGTCCGATAATGTCTGCACGGGTTTTAGCGATAGATTCGGGTAATGATTCAAAATACTTTTCGCAGGCAGTGTAAAAATCACCATCAAAATGCTTTTTTACGCCCTTTTCAAAAGTTTCGGGATCATAGTCTATGGTAACAAATTCGTTTCCAACCTTAATGTCGTGAACAGAGCCTATAACATAGTCAAAACCGGATGTGTCCTCAACCGAATACAGGTCATCTTCGATTCCGCAAAGAACGGTGATTTGTTCTTTGTATTTATCTTTTAAGCCATTTACTTCTTCATAGTATTTCTTTGTATTCTCACGGCTCATACAGTAGTCTTCACCGTGTTTAAGATAAACGTGTCCCGAAAAACCGATTGTAAGAAGCCCTTTTTTTATGGCTTCTTTAACCATATCTTCGGGGGTGTCGTTACCGTCGCAATAGGTGGTATGAGTGTGCAAATCCTCTAAAATCATTTTGTCATTTTCTCCTGCTTAACCTTTTTGTCAATAACATGACGGGATGCAAGTTCATTGTGAATATCTTCAAGGGAAATTCCCATTTCAATCATCATAACCATAACATGGTATGCAAGGTCAGCCACTTCGTATATAGTCTCTTTTTTGTCGTTGTCTTTTGCGGCAATGATAACCTCAGTGCATTCTTCGCCAACCTTTTTGAGAATTTTATCAATTCCTTTTTCAAAAAGATATGTGGTGTAGGAGCCTTCCTTTTTGTCGCTTTTTCTTCCTTCAATAAGAGTCATGAGGCTTTGAAGCGAAAATTCGTTTCTTTCTTCGCTTTCCCAGAGAGTGTTTTCAAAGCACGAATCTGTTCCTTTGTGACAGGCAGGACCTTCTTTGTCGACAACAACCACCAGTGCATCATTGTCACAGTCTGCGGTGATTGAAACAATGTGCTGATAGTTTCCGCTGGTTTCACCTTTTAGCCAAAGCTCGTTTCTTGAACGGCTCCAAAAACAGGTGAGACCTTTTTCCATGGAGATTTCAAGGCTTTCTTTGTTCATATATGCAAGTGTGAGAACTTTTTTTGTAACAGAGTCCACAACAATTGCGGGAATAAGACCTTTTTCGTCAAATCTTAGTTCGTTAATGTTTATCATAGTTAAAATACCTCTTTTTTATTTAAATTATATTCTCACCGGAATTCCCTGATTTTTAAGTTCCTTTTTCAAATCAGAAATTGACACTTCGCCAAAGTGGAAGATTGAAGCCGCAAGACCTGCATCAACCTTGGGCAGGGTTTTAAACAGCTTTGTAAAGTCATCAATGCATCCTGCACCGCCGGAGGCAATGACCGGAACATTCACCGCTTCGCACACGGCATCAAGCATTTCAAGGTCAAATCCGCCCTTAACACCGTCGGTGTCGATGGAGTTTAAAACAACCTCGCCGGCACCATTTCCGACACATCTTTTTATCCATTCAATGGCTTCCATGCCGGTGTTTTCTCTGCCGCCCTTGGCAAACACTCTGAATACACCGTCAACTCTTTTAACATCGGCAGAAATAACAACACACTGGTCTCCGTATTTCTTTGCCGCTTCATATATGAGATCGGGATTTCTTATTGCTCCCGAATTAACGCTCACTTTGTCTGCACCGCATTTGAGCACTCTGTCAAAATCGGCAACGGTGTTGATTCCGCCGCCAACGGTAAGGGGAATAAACACTCTTTTTGCAGTTTCGGTGAGAATATCCGTAAAAAGTGCTCTGCCCTCGGCTGATGCGGTTATATCATAAAAAACAAGTTCGTCTGCACCGCATTTGGAATAAAAGTCAGCAAGCTCAACGGGAGATGAAACGTCGCTTAGACCTTCAAAATTTACTCCTTTAACAACTCTGCCGTCTCTCACATCCAGGCAGGGAATAATTCTTTTTGTAATCATTTTGCCACCTCGATTGCTTCTTTAAGGTTAATTGCACCGGTGTAGTAGGCTTTGCCGATGATGGCACCGTAAATGTCAAGATTTGCAAGCTTTTTGACATCTTCAATGCTCGAAACTCCGCCCGATGCAACAATCTGCATTTTAAATTTTTCGCTAAGAGTTTTGTAGAGCTCGTGGTTTGTGCCCATCATTGCACCGTCTTTTGAAATGTCGGTGCAAATGAGGGTTTTAACACCGATAGCCTGCATTTTTTCACAAAACTCAAAGCATTCGTATTCGGATTTTTCAATCCAGCCCTTAATTGCCACATATCCGTCTTTTATGTCGGCACCAACAGCAATTTTTTCGCCGTACTTTGAAACTGCTTCGGTTAAAAACTTTTCGTCTTTAACTGCGGCGGTGCCGAGAATCACTCTGTCGATTCCCGATTCTATGTATTTGTCAACGGTTTTCATATCTCTTATGCCGCCGCCGATTTCGCAAAAAAGTCCCGAAGCTTTTTTAATTGCCTTCACAACCTCAAGGTTTGGAGTATCTCCGTTTTTTGCTCCCTCAAGGTCAACAATGTGAATGTGAGTGGCACCTGATGCGGCAAAATCCTTTGCAATTTCGGGCGGATTTTCGCTGTATACTGTCATTTCGTCATAGTTGCCTTTAAAAAGACGCACAGCCTTTTTGTCATATAAATCTATAGCAGGAAAAATAATCAATTTAAAAAATCTCCTTTAATCAAAGTTCACAGAATGCCTTCAAAATGGAAAGTCCGACATCACCGCTTTTTTCGGGATGGAACTGGCAACCGTACACGTTATCCTTTGCAACAGCCGCAGTAAGCTCTGCTGAATATTCGGTTGTTGCAATGGTGGATTCGTCGCAATTTGCACCGTAGAAGGAGTGTACAAAATACACATGGTCGCCCTCTTTGAGATACTTGAAAATCGGACTTTTTTCGCCCTTAAAGGAAAGTGCATTCCAACCGATATGGGGGATTTTGAGGTTTTTGTCAATAACATCCGAAATGGGGCGGATTTCGCCTTTTATAAGACCGAGACCCTCAAATTCGCCATACTCATAGCTTTTGTCGAAGAGAAGCTGCATGCCAAGGCAGATACCCATCATGGGCTTACCTTTTTTTGCTTCGGAAATTACAACATCAGCCATGCCCGAGTCTTTAAGCTTTTTTATTGCGTCCTCAAACGCTCCCACGCCGGGGAGAATTATCTTGTCGGCTTTTTCAATTACATCCTTGTCATTTGTAACAACCGCTTCAATACCGATTGCCGCAAATGAGCTTTTGAGGGAAAAAAGGTTTCCTACACCATAGTCGATTATTGCTATCATCAGAGTACTCCTTTTGTAGAGGGGATTTTTTCGGCATTTTTTTCGTCGATGGCACAAGCCTCTTTCATAGCTCTTGCCGCCGCTTTGAATATGCCCTCAATAATGTGGTGCGAGTTTGAACCCGCAAGCTGTTTGAAGTGGAGGGTGGCATTTGCCTCTCTCACAAATCCCAGCCAGAATTCGGCACAAAGCTCTGTGTCAAAGTCACCAACCTTCGGAGTGGGGATTTCAACATCATAACCGAGATAGCTTCTTCCCGAAAAATCAATTGCACAAAGAATGAGAGCTTCGTCCATGGGAAGAATCATGTTGCCGTAGCGGTTAATGCCTTTTTTGTCACCCAGAGCTTCCGAAAAAGCTTTTCCGAGGCAAATCGCCACATCTTCTGCTGTGTGATGAAAATCAACGTGTATATCTCCGTCACACGCTACATCAAGGTCAAAGCCCGAATGTGATGCAAAAAGAGTGAGCATATGATCCAAAAATCCGCATTTTGTGCTTATGTCTGATTTGCCGTTTCCGTCGAGGTTCAATGTAAGAGATATTTTTGTTTCGGCAGTGTTTCTGTTTATTGTAGCTGTTCTCATTTAATTTTCCTCCAAAATTTCAGCAAGTGTCTTCACAAGAGTTTCCATCTGTTCCATGGTGCCGATTGTAATTCGGTTGTATTCGGAGATTTTATCTTTTGTAAAATGTCTCACAAGGATACCTTTTTTACGAAGCAGTGTATATATGTCTTCGCCCGAAAGTCTACCATGACGTGCAAAAATGAAGTTGGCTTTTGAATCTGTCATCTCAAAGCCCAGTTTTTTTAGTTCGGTCACTGCGTACTCTCTTGCTTTTATTATGCTTTGACAGTTTGCTTTTGTGTAGTCTTCATCGTTTAGGCATCCAACGCCCGATGCCATTGTCATTGAGTTGACATTATATGGATTTGTGGAATATTTTATGGTATTCAAATCCCGGATAAGCTCTTTGCATCCCACACCGAATCCCAGCCTTGCACCTGCCATGGAGCGTGATTTTGAAAATGTCTGAGTAACAAGGAGATTGTCGTATTTTTTTGTGAGACCAACAGCACTATCCGTGCCAAAGTCAACATATGCTTCGTCAATCACCACAACATTATCGGGGTTTGATGCCACAATTTTTTCGATGTCCGAAAGGGGAAGGGCAATTCCCGTTGGTGCATTGGGGTTTGCAATGAAAATATTTTTGCCTATTCCCACATAATCATCAACATTAATCGTAAAATCGTCACGGAGGGGAATCTCGGTGTATGGAATGTGATTTATTTCAGCAAACACGGGGTAGAATCCGTAGGTAATATCGGGGAATGCCGCCGGATGGTTTTCGTCACAAAATGCCATAAAAGCAAAATTCAAAATTTCATCCGAGCCGTTTGTTGCAAGAATCTCATCCTTTTCTGCTCCGAGCAGTTTTGCAAGAGCCTCATGCAGCGGTGTACATTCCGGATCGGAATAAAGCATCAGTCTTTTTGCCGCTTTCTCCGCCTCTTCTATTGCCTTTGGAGATGGGGGATAGGGTGATTCGTTTGTGTTTAGTTTTATATACTGTGTGTCCTTTGGCTGTTCACCGGGAACATAGGGCACAAGACTTTTGTGTTTTTCAGAAAAAAATCTGCTCATTTTATTTCTCCAGTCTGATTACTGCACTTTTTGCGTGAGCGGTAAGTCCTTCTTTTGTTGCAAAATATTCAACGTCTTTTGCAAGTCTTTCAAGAGCTTCCTTAGTGTAATAGGTGTATTGTGTTTTCTTAACAAAATCGTCAACGGAAAGGGGAGAAGAAAACTTTGCTGTTCCGCTTGTCGGGAGGGTGTGGTTTGGTCCTGCCATGTAGTCACCAAGCGCCTCGGGGCAGTTTTTTCCCATAAAGATTGAGCCGGCATGACGGATGGAGTCAAGATAGTCAAAGGGATTGTCCACACAAAGCTCAAGATGCTCGGGGGCAATTTCGTTTGAAATTTCAATTGCCGCATCCAGAGACTTTGCAACAATGATTTTGCCGTTGTTGTCGATTGATGCTCTTGCAATTTCGGCTCTTTCAAGCTGTGGAATCTGAACTTCAAGTTCCGCCTGAACTTTTTTGGCAAGCTCGGCAGAATCGGTCACAAGAACCGCACTTGCAAGCTTGTCGTGTTCTGCCTGAGAAAGAAGGTCTGCGGCAAGGTGCTTCGGATTGCATGTGGCATCTGCCACAATGAGAATTTCACTGGGACCTGCAATCATATCGATTGACACCGTGCCGAACACCTGTTTTTTAGCTTCTGCAACAAATGCATTTCCGGGACCGACAATTTTGTCAACCTTGGGAACGGTTTCGGTACCGTAAGCAAGAGCGGCAATTGCCTGAGCGCCGCCTACTTTGATGATTGTGTCAACTCCTGCAATGGATGCGGCGGCAAGAATAACAGGGTTAACCTTTCCGTCTGCCATGGGAGGAGTTACCATAACAACCTCCTTGCATCCTGCAATTTTTGCAGGGATTGAATCCATAAGTACAGTTGATGGATATGCGGCAGTGCCGCCGGGAACATAGAGCCCTGCACGGTCAACGGGGATAACCTTCTGACCTGTTACAATGCCGTTTTCGTCGTTTATGATAAAGCTGTTTCTTACCTGCTTTTCGTGGAATTTGCGGATGTTTGCCGCCGCTCTTTTGAGAATGCGGATAAATTCGGGATCAACTTTTTCAAGAGCCTCGTCAATTTCTTCTTTTGTCACCTTAAGATTTGAAAGCTTTGCCTTGTCAAATTTTTCGGTATATTCCAAAAGAGCTTTATCTCCGTTTTTGCGGACATTGTATATAATGTCCGTTACAATTTCTTCAACATTTATTTCGGGAGTTACTCTTGCAAAAATATCTTCGTTTGCAACCTCTCCGTATTTTAATATCTTTATCATTGTGTTTTCATTCCTTATTTATTCTCAATTTGTTGCTCAAGACTTTGAGCGATTTTTGTGATTTGTTCGTTCTTAAATTTAAAGCTTGCCTTGTTTGCAATAAATCTTGCACTGATGGGAACAATTGTTTCAAAAACCGAAAGATTGTTTTCCTTAAGGGTTGTTCCTGTTTCAACAATATCCACAATAACATCCGAAAGACCAAGAATTGGTGCAATCTCAATTGAGCCGTTAAGGTGGATTATGTCAATATCTCGTCCGAGAGATGCATAATAGTTTTTGGCAATGTTGGAAAATTTGGTTGCAACACGAAGGGTTTGCTGGGGATTGTCTCTGAAATCATTTGGTGCGGCAACGGCCATACGGCATTTTCCAAAACCAAGGTCAAGGAGCTCATAAATGTCGGGTTCATATTCAAGCAAAATATCTTTTCCCGCAACGCCGATGTCGGCGGCACCTCTTTCAACATAAATTGCAACATCCGAGGGCTTTACCCAAAAATATCTTACGCCTTTTTCGGGGTTTTCGAAAATAAGCTTTCTGTTGGTTTCTTTTATGGACGGACACTCAAATCCGGCTTTTTCAAACATATCATAAACTTTTTCGCCAAGTCTTCCCTTGGGAAGGGCAACATTAAGCATTGTTTTCAATTATTTCGACCCCCTTGTCGTTCATTTTAAGAAGCTGTCTGTAGCGAAGCTTTGCAGGAACTTCTCTTTGAGCGGTAACGCTTTTGCCGCTTGATGTCATCATTTTAACCGCATCGGAAAGGGTTTTCAAATCGGTGTTTTCCGAATAGAGAATAACAGTGTCTATGTCATATTCAAGGTTTTCGGTCATGAGTCTTTCAAGTGTATCGGGATAAACTGCAAAGCCGATAGCCTTTGATTTGCGGTTCATTTTTTTGAGGAGCTTGTCATACTGACCGCCGGAAAGCACGCCTTCCGGTACTCCGTTCACAAATCCTGTAAAAACAATACCGTTGTAATAGCCCATATCGTTGACAACGGAAAAATCGATGTGAATTTTGTCGCCATATCCCGAATCCGAAAGAATAGAGGTGAGTTTTTCAAGCTGTGCAATTGAATCGGGGGCAAAGTCCGAAGCAAGCTCTTTTATGCGGGGCATAACCTCATTTGCTTTTCCGTAAAGATTTGCAAGCTCGCAGATTTTGACGCTTAAGTCGTTACTGCAATCGTTTTCTTCGCAAATAGCCTTAATCTGATGAGTATTTTTCTCGCCGAGAGCCTTTAAAATTTCTTTTTCGCCGTCAATTGAAAGGTCGAGCTTTTGAACCAAATCTTTTATGATACCCATGTGTGAAACATCAAGCACATAATCGTCAGATATTACCGAAAGACTTTCAGCCGCCAGGGTGAGAACCTCATAGATGCACCAGTCGTCCACATTACCGACACATTCAAGACCAACCTGGAGAATTTCTTTGAATGAATCGGTGTTTTTGGAAATACGGTAAACATTCTCGTCATAATATACCTTTTGGGTGATTTCGGGAATGTCCTTAGAGTTTTTGATGATGGAAAGGGTAACGTCGGGCTTTAGTGCCATGAGCTTTCCGTTTGTATCGGTGAAGGTGATAATGTTGTCGGAAACAAGAAAGTCCTTGTTTCTCACATACAAATCATATTCTTCAAATTTGCTCATTTTATATTGTGAATAGCCATATTTTTCATAAAGGGAGCGAAGCTCAAATATGACTTTTTCGTCGCCTTTCAAAAGCTTTGTTTCTATGTTCATCTGCATTGCCTCCGATATAAATCATCTGTTTACTTTAGCATTTTAGCATAGTAAAGCGATAAAGTCAACTGTAATATTATATTTTATAGCTATTTTACTGCATTTTGACAAAAAAGAGAACAGTGTTTGTTGATTTTTATATAAATAGATTATTAATAGATTTTCGACTTTCTGCAAATTATATATAATTAACAATTGTTAACAGGCATAATTGGTCGGAACTACTGCATATTTGTAATATGTTTTTTCCTATATTCAAGTGGTGTCATGTTAAATTTTGATTTAAATGCCAAATAGAATCCGTTGTATGACTCATATCCCACAGCCTCTGCGATATCCTTAACGTCTTTTTTTGTTTCTCGCAGAAGTTTTTTTGCACTTTTCATGCGGATTTTTGAAAGACATTCCCTGAAATCCATTCCAAAGATTTTCTTTATAAGGCGATTTGTTTGCTTTTCGCTTAAATACAAGAGTGATGATAGCTTTGAAAGCGTGATATTTTCCATGTAACGGTCATTAAAGTAATTTTCAATCATGACGGTTTGCAAATAGCTATTAGAGCTTTCTTGAGGTTCGTTATCATTTGAATTGTTTTTTTCGAAAACAGGAAGAAACAATTCGGTAAAAAGCAAAACAAACAACGCCTTTGTGGCATCAGATGAAAAAGCAGTTTTGAGACTTTGGTGGGAGTGGATTTTTTTGAGATAATCTGCAACCAAGGTATTTTGCCCGTGAAGAATAAACTCATTTTTTTGCGATGTGTGTGAAATAAGTTTTTCGTAAAAATCGGACGATTGTATTTTTGAAAGTTTTTCCACCGAAAAACCGAAACACAAAATCTGTGCGTCCGGGCTTTGAGAGCTTGTGCAATGGAAGGTTTCGGGGAAAACAAGCACAAATTCATTTTGATTCACGCTTATTTTTTGCTCTTCAATGTCCATAACAGAACTACCCTTAAAAACCATGTGAAACTCAAAATTTGCATGACTGTGAGCAGGGGTGTACATGCTCGATTCCTTTGGAGCAAAGCCTGTGTTTTCGATTTTGATTTTCATATTTCCAATTGTTATTGTTATCATTGTTTCTTTCATTTTCTGCCTCTTTTTAAAAACTATGAAATCTTCCTTTAATGCATTAAAAATAGTCTTTGATTTTTGTTTACCTTGGATTGATTTTATTATATTATAAATAAAAAACAAATGCAACATTTTTATTTGAACGGAGGATACATTATGTCAAAATCACTGGATTTATACAAACATGCCACTGAGGTAATACCTTTTGGTACACAGCTTTTAAGCAAGCATCCCTCAATTTTTGCCCCGGGCAAATGGCCTACATATTTTTCAAAGGCAAAGGGATGTGAGGTTTGGGATCTTGACGATAAACACTACTATGATCTCACAATAACGGGCATCGGCTCGACACTTCTCGGTTTTGCCGATGATGATGTTAGTGAAGCGGTGATAGAAAGAGTTAAAAATGGCAGTATGACCACTCTCAATGCTCCCGAAGAGGTTGAGCTTGCAGACAGGCTTTGCGAAATTCATCCTTGGGCATCCAAGGTTCGTTATGCCCGCACCGGCGGTGAAATTGCCGCAGTTGCGATTCGTATTGCAAGGGCAACCACAGGCAGAGACATTGTTGCCATTTGCGGCTATCACGGCTGGAGTGACTGGTATCTTGCAGGAAGCCTCACCGATGATGAAGGACTTGAATTTGACGGCTTCAATCCTCTCGGTGTGCCAAAGGCTTTGACAAATACAACTCTCGCCTTTGAATATGGCGACACCGAAACCTTTGATAAGATAATCGAAAGATACGGCGACAGACTTGCTTGCGTTATTATGGAGCCCATGAGAAGTGATGCCGACAAGGTTGAATTTTTGCACTATGTGCGTGACGGAATTCATAGAGCAGGCGGTCTTTTGATATTTGACGAAATCACAATCGGCTGGAGATATTGCTTTGGCGGTTCACACCTTGTACTTGGTGTAACTCCCGACATGGCAATTTTCGCAAAAGCTCTCGGAAACGGTCATCCTGTTGCGGCGGTCATTGGCACAGCCGAGGCAATGGAGGGGGCAGAGCGTGCCTTCATTTCAAGCACCTACTGGACCGAAAGCGTAGGACCCGTTGCGGCTCTTGCCACTCTTAAAAAGATGGAAGAAACCAAGGTTTGGGAACACGTTATGAAAATGGGAAGACTTCTTATGGACAAGTGGGAAGAGCTTGGCAAAAAGCACGGTATAAAGCTTCATACCTATGGTGTGCCTTGTCTTGCACATCTTGAATTTGAAGACTACAAAAACTTAAACACTCTGTATACTGTGCTGATGCTCGAAAAGGGCATTTTAGCATCAACCGGATTTTATCCCACACTGGCACATACTCCCGAAATCATTGAAAAATGCGCAGTTGCCATAGACGAAGTGTTTGCAGAAATTGCCCGCATTATTAAAGACGGCGGTCAGGAAGAAATTGATAGAGTTTTAAACGGCGAAAGTGCAAGAAAGGGCTTTGGCAGACTTGTAAAATAAACTGTCAGGATAGTGGCTTTACCGCACCGCCTACGTGTGGAGCGCGAAGTTTATAGATTAATATAATTAAAAAACGCAGATTCACCTGTATGATGAAAATCATTTGGTGAATCTGCGTTTTAAATTTGAGTTGTTTTTGTGGCTTTGCGGTAATTACCCGGAGTCATATTTTTAATTTTTTTAAACACCCGACAAAAGCTTTTTGCATCTGCAAATCCGGTTTTGTTTGCAATTTCTTCAACAGACAAATCTGTTTCGGAAAGATATTCACAAGCAACATCTGTGCGATGCTGATTTAATATGGAATGAAAGGTTGTGCCGGTAAGATTTTTAAAGATTTTGCAAAAATTACTTTCGCTGTAGCCAAAATGCAAACTCATGTCCTTTACCGTAAGTGGCTTATCAAAATTATTATACAAATAATCAAGAACAGAATCTATTTTTGAAATATCCGACTGCATTTTTTCAAGAGCATTTTCGTTATGCTTCAAAAGATGCTTGCAAATAATTCCGCACACAAGATAGAGATTACCCTTCACGAACATTTCGGGATAATCGTCGCGGTTTTGCCTCATAACAGCAATTTCATCAAGAATATTTCTGAGCTTTTTAAGGCTGTGGTCTTTGGAATTATCAAGATGATATAACTCCTCTTTAAAACCGAATTTTAAAATCTGTTCATAGTATTCTCCCAAAAATTCTCTTCCAAATTCCAGAGTGAGCATTTCCGTGTTCTTGACAGAATCCACAATGGCATGGGGACACATAGGGGGTACAATCAAAAGGTCTCCCTTGCAAAGAGTTACTTTTTTGTCGTTTGAAAAAACAACATAAGAATCTTTGATGCAATAGCTGAGCTCAATTTCATGATGGCGGTGAAGATGATATTTGCCGTACCTTGAGAAGTTTACAAAATACGGCTCTCTGCCCGTGAGTAATTTTTGGTAATCCATTTTGCATACCCTTTCTGTCAAAACTTCGGATTAAGCATAACACAGTTTCAAAAACATTTCAAGATATTTGTAAATTTTTGCGAATTTTTTCGGAAAATATGCCCTTTTAATTTGAAGCACTATGATGTACAATCATAGCAGAAAGGAATGATGTTATGATAAATTTAGGACTTCAGATATACACTGTCATTGATTTATTAAAAACCGATGACGATATAGACAAAACAATAAAAAAAGTAAAAGATATAGGCTACGGGTTCGTTCAGCTTTGTTCATCTGTTGAATTTGTCAAGAAAATTGCGCCGATTTGCGAAAAATATGAACTTCCCATTATCGGATATCTTTCGGACATTGACACTCTGGAAAACAATTTTGACGAAGTTTTTGATATTGCCAAAAAGTATGGCATGAAAGATTTGGGAGTAAGCTATTCGGTGTCGGGATATGAAGCTGCACTTGCATACATAAACAGAGTTAACTCATTTGCAAAAAAGGCAAGAGATGCAGGCTTTACTTTTTCCTACCACAATCACAGCGCAGAATTTATTAAAACCTCATCCGGACAGACTGTTATGGAGCTTATGCTCGAAAACTTTTCCGAGGATGTGGATTTTATGCCTGATACCTATTGGATACAGCACGGAGGATATGATGTTCGCCGTTTTATTGAACAGACAAAGGGCAGAGCCAAAATCATACACCTCAAAGATATGATAAAAACCAAAGAAGGACATATGTATGCCGAAGTAGGCGAGGGCAATTTGTGGTTTGAAGGAATAATAAAAACTGCCAAAGAGACAAACGTTCAATATTACACCGTAGAGCAAGACATTTGTCAACGCAATGAGCTTGAAAGCATTGAAATAAGTTATAAAAATTCAAAGAGAATGTTGGAGGAGATATTATGAATAAGTTAAAACTCGGAGTTGCAAGAGAAATCATTACCCCTGAAGTCGGAGGCAGGCTTTACGGTTATGCTCCCGATGACAGATCCGAATCAATAATTGACGATCTTCGGGTCACTTCGTTTTATTTTTCCGAAGGCGACACAAAAGCACTTATGATTACTGCAGATGTTTGTCTCATTCAAAATGAACTTGATCTGGAAATCAGAAGTCTTATTGAAGAAAAGTATGACATTCCAAAGGATTGCATAATGCTTAGTGCAACTCACACTCATACCGGCCCCTGTACGAGTGGAAGTTCGGGGTGGGGGGATATTGACCGAGAATACTGTGATAAGATTTTTATACCCAAAATTCTTGAAACGGTTGGAAAAGCCATCTCCGATTCAAGAGAAGTCACAATGGCTGTTGGCAGAGGTGAATGTTATGCTGCCGTAAACCGAAGGCATATGATGTATGATAACCGTGTTGGTCTTGGTCAGAATCCGTGGGGTGTTATGGATCCCAAAATGACAATTCTCACCTTCAATGATTCCGAAGGTAACACTTATGCAAACATGATTCATTATGCTGGTCACGGTACAAGCGCAGGCAGAAATCCCTATGTCAGTCGTGACTGGTCGGGTTATATGACAGACAGACTGGAATTTTTCAGCAAAGGCGTTACCGCATTTTTTAACGGTCCTGAAGGTGATATTGGTCCGAGAATATCGCGGGGAACAACGGTGGGCAATCCAAAAAGGGTTATTGAATCGGATGTTCCCGGTGCCTTTGTCAAAGTGAAAACCTATAATGACGTTGCGGAAGTGGGGCATGTTGCAGCCTGCGATGCGTTGAAAATATATAAATCCATTTTTGATTTTCACGATGTCAATCTCAAAGTAAGCTCAAAAGATATTAATATACCTTTGAAAAAGCTTATTCCCCTTGAAGAAGCGCAAGCCATATATGAAAAATATAAAGGCGAAACAGAAAACACCTTGGGAATGTTTCGCAGTTTTGCCGAAAGAGTTATTGAAGCCTACGAAAACGGTTATGAAGAAAAAGAATATTTTACGTTTCGTCAGACTCTTATCAAAATCGGAAATGTGGTTTTTGCATCCTTTCCCTATGAGCTGTTTTCAGAAATAGGCCTTAGAATAGCAGCGGAATTTAAAAATGTGGCAGTTCTTAGTTTGTCTGATACTAACGGTTCATGTGGATACTTCATCACTCAGGAAGCCACCGTAAGAGCAGGATATGAAAGAGATGTTTTTTGGTATAAAAACTTCCAGAGCTATGTGGATGACGCAGACTGGCACATGATGACTCAGACAGTTGAACACATAAAAGAAATATATTAAAAACCGGGAGGAAAATATTATGTTCAGAGTAGGAAAAGAAGAAATAGAACAAATTGCAAAATCAATTGAATCAAAGGATTTATTTAAGCTTAATAATGGATGTCGTCAGTGCTACAATGTTGAGGAAAAACTGTGTAACATCACAGGCTCGAAATATTCAATTTTTATGACAAGCGGTCAGGCGGCTCTCACAACAGCTCTTGTTGCTCTTGGCATAGGACCCGGAGACCAGGTAATCGTGCCCGGATACACATACATTGCAACTGCAATGGCAGTTGTTGCGGCAGGTGCAATGCCCGTGATTGCTGAAATTGACGACACGCTTACAATTTCCCCCGAGGACATTGAAGCAAAAATCACAAAATACACAAAAGCTATCATTCCCGTTCACATTATCGGTCTTCCATGTGATATGGACAAAATTTGCGCCATTGCAAAAAAACACAATCTCTATGTCATTGAAGATGCCTGTCAGGCAGACGGTGGAAGCTACAAGGGAAAGAGACTTGGTTCAATCGGTGATGCGGGGGCATTCAGCTTTAATTATTTTAAAATTATAACCTCGGGCGAAGGTGGAGCAATGCTCACAAATAGTCGTGAAGTTTTTGAACGCTCACTCATCTATCACGACAGCAGTGCGGTTGCATTTTTCGGGAATCAGATGGAAGAATTTACCACAGAGGGCTTTTGCGGAACAGAATTTCGTGCCAACGAGCTTTGCGGTGCAATGGTAAATGCACAGCTTGACAAGCTTGAAGGAATTTTATCAAATCTTCGTGAAACCAAAAAGTACATCAATGACGGTGTAAAAGATGTACTGAATATCATCCCTTCAAACGATGCGGAGGGTGACTGCTCGATAAATGTGTGTGTTCGTTTTGATTCAAGTGAAAAAGCATCGGATTTTGCGGCAAAATGCAAGGAATTTGGTGCGTTTGTTGTGATAAATTCCAACAGACACGTATATTCAAACTGGCAGCCGATTTTAGAGAAAAAAGGTGCATTCAATCCTCTTATGGATCCTTTTAAAATGGAAGCTAACAAGGATGCACAGATTGAATATACAAAAGATATGTGTCCGAAAACTCTGGATATTCTTTCAAAAACAGTGTCATTTGCCATTAAATGTGATATGACAAAAGAACAGTGCGACAAAATTATAGATACAATGAGAAATGCTTTTTAAAAGTTTAGTTATTAAATAATCCCAAACACAAAACGCAGATTCGCAAGGATTGAATCTGCGTTTTTATTTTGACAGTCAAACAATGATACAAATGCAACATAATGATACGAATTAAAACTTGACATCATATTTGATTTATGGGTATAATTTAGATAGTTGATATTATAACAATATGAGGAGAGGCAGCCCATGATACAAAAATCACTTTCTCTTAACGGTGCCTGGGAAATGGCATATTCACCCGACAAATATGAAGGCGTTGAAATTCCTTTTGATTCAAACGACAAAAGCCAATTTTTCACCGGCTTTTCGTTGATTGATAATGCAGTGCCGGGTTTTTGGGAAGACATGACAGACAAGTTTCGCTATGCCGACTTTTTCGGCAAACTGCGCATAAATCCTGAATACGGTATTCAAAGCTATCCCATCAGCGGTACGTGTCCCGACATGGCACTTCCCAATGTGGTTGGGTCATTTGCATACCGTGCAAAATTTGATTGTGACAGCCCGTCTGTACCTTCTGCAATCCATTTTGACGGAGTTCAAAACACTGTTTCTTTGTGGATAAATGATTCTTTTGTCGGCAGTCACAAGGGCTACAGCACTCCCTTTGAAATTGAAATAAAAGATGGAGTTCTCAAAAAAGGGGATAATTCTATTTTTCTCATTGTTTCAAACCATCCTCTTGAGGGCTATGACGGTGAAATTGTATCGGGCCTCACAAATCGTGCCGCAAATGAATACACAGGCGGCATAACAGGGGATGTTGCACTTTGGCAATATGAGTCGGCACTTCGTGATGTGGCAGTTCTTATTTCCAAAGATTGCAAAACGGCATATGTCAAGGTGGATGCCGTGTCTGAATGTGATTTTAACTGGACGCTTACATCAGATGGAACAACGGTAAAATCAGGCAGTGCAAAGGGTGATTTTGAATTTGATGTTTCGGATATGAAGCAATGGACTCCCGATTCACCAAATTTATACACCCTCACACTCTGCGACGGCAACAGCTCTTTTGAACGTATTTTCGGTGTTCGTTCGCTCACAGCCGATGATTCAAAGGTATATCTTAACGGTACTCCCTGCTTTATGAGAGGTGTGTGTGAACATTTTTACATCTACGATACCGTTCATCAGATACATGATAAAACATACTACAAAAACATAATCCGCAAATTTAAGGAGCTTGGCTTTAACTACATACGTTTTCACACTTACATTCCTTTTGAAGAATACATGCAGGCATCCGACGAACTGGGAATCATGATGCATGTTGAAAGCCCCAATAACACAAGTCTTGACGAGTGGAAAGAAATTGTAAAATTCTGCCGTCGCCATCCCTCGGTTGTGATATACTGTTGCGGAAATGAGCTTCAGATGGATGATGATTTCATTGCACATCTTGGGAATTGCGCGGACGAGGTTCACAAAAACACCGACGCTCTTTTTGCGCCCATGAGTGCCATGAGAGGCCTGGAATATTGCTTTATCGAGCCCGACATGGAAGACAGAATGAAACATGAACCCTTTGAACACTGTCCGGACAGACTTAAAACTGTGGGTGAATTCAGCGATGTTTATGCAAGCTACACTAGCGGTCACCACAGCTACCGCTCCACAGGATGCGACATTGAGGCAATGGATGAATGGCACAAGGTATATAACAGACCGCGCCTGAGCCACGAGATATGCATAGACGGCACCTACACCGACCTTAGTCTTTCCGAGCGTTATGAAGGAACAAGAATCGGCAAAACCGAAATGTTCACATCACTGAAAAAACATCTTAAAGAAAAAGGTGTTCTCCAAAGAGCTCCGCTCTATTTCAACAATTCATCCCGGTGGCAGAGCAGAGTAAGAAAGCATTGTTTTGAGGCACTCAGACGAAGCAAATTCATTGCGGGTTACGATTTCCTCGGCCCAATCGACACCCATTGGCACACCTTTGGTTATGACGTTGGCATGATGAACGAGTTTTACGAACTCAAGCCCGGCGAAAGTGTGAGAAATGTTCTCATGTATAACAGCGGCACCGTAATTTTAAATGACCTTAACAAAAGGGCAAATTTCACTTTGGGAAAAACTCTCAAAACGTCCATTATGGTTTCACATTACGGTGAAAAAACATTGGAAAATGCAAACCTTACAATTCGTCTTTTTGCAGACGGCAAGGTTACAGATTGTCAAAATGTTTTGGCATCTGCAATCAAAAACGGCGAAATTACCACTTTGACAGATTATGAATATGAGCTTCCCGAGGGCAGTGTTCCCATGGCATTAAAGCTTTGTGTAACTCTTGATGCAGAGGGTGTATATGCCGAAAACGAATGGGAACTTTATGCTTTCCCCGAAGTGGAAAATCAATGTGTATCAAATGTTAAAATTGTCAATGAATGCAAAAGCGATGAACTTAAAAATATTCTCAAAAACGGTGAAGCTGTTGTTCTCTTTGGTTCAAAACCCTTTGACAGCATCGAAACCGGCTTCAAAATAGCACTTGCAGGCAGAACCGCAGGCAACCTTGCCACAGTGATTGCCGATCATCCGCTCATGAAAAATATGCCCCACGAAGGCTTTTGCGGATGGCAGTTTGCACCAATGCTTGAGGGTGGCAGTGCAGTTTGCTTCGAAAGCGATTGCGTAGCGTTTAACCCCATTATCGAGGTTGTTTCGACTCACAAAAATGTTATCCGTCAATCGGCACTTTTTGAGTTTGAGGCTATGGGCGGAAAGCTTTTGGTTTGCTCTCTTAATCTTGATTCGGATGACCCGGGTGCAATGTGGTTTAAAAACGAAATACTAAACTATGTTCAAAGCGAAGCTTTCAGTCCGAGCGATTATCTCGGTGAGGATGAGTTTGAAATCTTTGTAAACACTGTGAGAAAAAAGGGCGAAAAAAACAAAAATTTTGCGTTAAATGCAAATGATAAAACTGCTATGAGAAGAAAAAAATAATGAAAAGAGGATATATATTATGAATCTTTGGGAAAGAGACAAGGTGCCATTTTATGATGAAAATCTTATGGACGGGTTCATTCCGACCCTGACACCCTACATTGCAGACGGTGCCAAAACATGTGTTGTTGTTGTTCCCGGTGGGGGATACCGCAACTGTTGCGATGTTCATGAAGGAAGGCAAATCGCCGAGTGGTTCAATTCTGTCGGCGTTAGTGCATTTGTTCTTAACTATCGCTATAACCCCTATAATCACCCGGTACCTGTCACAGACGGAAGAAGAGCAGTGAGAATGGCGAGGTTTCTTTCAAGGGAATACGGCTATGAAAATGTTGGCATAATGGGCTTTTCTGCGGGCGGTCATCTTGCCGGAAGCGTTGGTACATTCAAGGGTGATTTCGGATATGAGCCCCGGGACGAAATTGATGAAGAATCATCAATTCCCGATTTTATGATTCTTTGCTATCCGGTTATCTCCTTTGTGGAATATGCTCACCGCGGAAGCTTTGAGCACCTCAGTCAAGATCGTTTCCCGCGAACAGCCCTTGAACTTTCGGTCGAAAAAAATGTGGATGAAAACACTCCTCCCACATTCCTTTTTCATGCAGTAGGTGACAGAGATGTTCCGGTTGAAAATTCGCTTCTTATGGCATCGGCACTTTCAAGATACAAAGTACCCTTTGAGCTTCACACCTTTGCAGAAGGCGGTCATGGTGTTGGTCTTGCCAACGGTGTCGCACCCACATGCCATTTTGAATATATAAAATTCTGGACCGAAAATCTTAAAAACTGGCTGAAAAGCCGTGGATATATGTAAAAATTTTTTGTGTTACTTGCAAGCTTTACCATTTACAGATCATAATTCTAAAAATAAAACAGCTGAAACTGTCGTATGACGGGTTCAGCTGTTTTGTTGCTGTATGGGAATTTACACCTGACTTTGCTTGCGAGATGCGAAGTCACCGAAACTTTGATCGCTACATGGGTGAAGGCTCAGTCTGATTTGTTAAATGTCGTTATTGTTTCTTTCTCTGTATTGCTTGGGTGTCATTCCCGTTTCTTCTTTAAAAACATTTATAAAATAGCTCGGACTTTCATATCCGCACATTTTCCCGACATTTTCCACTGTTACAAGAGTGCCTTTCAAAAACGCTTTGGCATTTGAAATACGGATGTTTTTAAGCGTCTGCGAAATTGTGGTTCCTGTTTGCTTTGAAAACTTGTGGCAAAGGGCATATTTGTCTGTTCCGAAAATTTCTGCTATCTGATCTAAACTTTTGTTGGAATTGTAATTTTGTTCAAGATATGTTCTCACCTTTTCCGAAAGACTTATGTTTTTGGAAAAATGTGCATTTAAAAACTCGCAAATCCATGTATACATATGAGCAGAGCCGAGTATATCGTTTGACGATGAGCAAAGGGTACTCAGTCTGTCGGTGGATTTGTCAAGAAAATCGGGCACGTCAAAAAACATATAGTCTTCAATGTGGTAGTGGTCGAGAATTTGTTCTCCGCCGAAAAATGTTACCCAGCGTGTGGAAAAAACATCGCCTGCGGCATAGTAGGTGTGAGGTGTGCCTTTTCTCGAAAAAAATCCCTGACCTTTTGAGAGAATCTTTTTCTGCCCGTTTGCAACGAATACTCCCATTCCGTCAGTTACCCATAAAAACTGGTGATATTTTGAACCGTGAGGTCTTTGCATTTGCGGCTGAAAAATGATTCTGTTAATATTAATCGGCTCTATGGGAAATATTGGATTGTTTCTGTTATTAATATTGGTGTTTATGTACATGATACAACATCCTTTTATTAAAAATTATTGACAAGAACAATTTAACGGATAAATTAACAATATTATTATACTATTGCACATTACGACTGTCAATATTTTTTTGGTGAATATTTGATGAAACATATAACTATATTGCAAGAAACGTTTGTTCTTGCAATATAGTTATATTATTTTTGCGCTGTATTCACCATGTGCAAAATACTTATATTCAATGCAAAATGTTACCATTGAAAAAGGAATTTGCTTGCAATATAATTGTATTGTGAAATGCTTTTTACAAAATCAGGGAGGCTTATTTTATGAACAACATCCAATGGCAGGACCCGACCTTTCTACAAAAGGGAAGGGAACCCGAAAGAAGTTATTACATACCTTACAGCGACGAAAAAACAGCACTCGCTTTTGATAAAAATGTGTCAGACAGATATGTATTGTTAAATGGAGAGTGGGATTTTAAATTTTATCCGGCTTATTATGAAGAGGAAGAAATCATAACTTCATGGGACAGAGTAACTGTGCCTATGAACTGGCAGATTCTTGGTTATGAAAACCCCGTATACAGTGATATAAATTATCCTCATCCGGTGGATTTTCCGTATGTTCCCGATGAAAATTCTCTTGGAATATACCGCAGGAATTTTGAAATAAGTCAGGAATGGATCGGCAAGGAAACATATATGATGTTTGATGGTGTAAGCTCATGTTTTTATCTTTATATAAACGGTGAAGAAATAGGCTACAGTCAGGGAAGTCATTTGTCTTCGGAGTTTAATATCACACCATATATAAAAGAAGGAACCAACGAGGTTTTGGTAAAAGTTTTAAAATGGTGTGACGGAAGCTATCTTGAAGACCAGGATTTTTTCAGACTTTCGGGAATTTTTCGTGATGTGTATCTTTTGTCAAGAGAAAAGGAACATCTCAGAGATTTTGAAATAAAGACCAATCTTGACACTTTAGTGCTGTCTACCGATTATATTGGAGATGTCAAATATAGCCTTTATGACGGAGATAATTTAATTGAGTCAGGCGAATTCTCAAAAACTATGGAACTTAAACTTGACGATGCAAAACCTTGGACTGCCGAAACTCCAAATCTATATAGCCTTGTTTTGAATGCCGGTGGAGAATACATACCTGCCAAGGTCGGTTTCAGGACAATTGAAACATCAGAAAAGTGTGAACTTTTAATAAATGGAGTTCCGGTTAAAATTAAAGGTGTAAACCACCACGACACCCATCCTGACAATGGTTATGTTATGAGTCGTGAAGATCTGAAAAAAGACTTGCTACTTATGAAGCAGCTGAACATTAACTGTATTCGAACTTCACATTATCCGTCAACTGTTGATTTTATGGAGCTTTGTGACGAAATGGGGTTTTACGTGGTCGATGAGGCAGACCAGGAGGCTCATGGTCTTGACATTATGATAGCTAACAATTGGGTAAACAGACTCTATGATGATTCACTCATTGTTGATATGCCCTTATGGAAAGATGCATTTGTGGAAAGGGCATCAAGAATGCTTGAAAGGGATAAGAACCATCCTTCGGTAATAATGTGGTCAATGGGCAACGAAACCTATTACGGAAAAAACATTGATGCAATGATTGACTGGGTTAAAAGTCGTGACACAGCTCCACTTATTCATTATGAACGTACATTTGAGCTTGAAAATGATGCTTGCGGTGTAGATGTTATAAGCAGAATGTACTCCTGGGCTAATGAACTTGATGATCAGATAGCTTCCAAAGATAAAAGACCGTTTTTTATGTGCGAATACGCTCACTGTATGGGTAACGGACCCGGAGAAGTGGCTGACTACTGGGATGTAATCTATAAACACCCAAGGCTTATTGGCGGATGTATTTGGGAATGGGCAGATCACACCATAAGAAGAGATGGGAAATATTATTATGGCGGTGATTTCGGAGATATAATTCACAACGGAAACTATTGCTGTGACGGACTTGTGTTCCCGGATCGTTCATTTAAGGCAGGTACGCTCAATGTAAAAGCAGTTTACCAGAACATAAAAATTACCCCCGTTGATTTAGAAGATGGGATTTTCAAAATTAAAAATCTCTACGATTTTATCACCCTTTCCGACTTCACTCTTTTCTATACTGTAAAAAGAGACGGGGAAAAGATAAAAAGCGGTAACTTCAAATTTGATATTGCACCGAAAGAAGAGTGTGAATTTAATATTCATTATAATCTTCCGTCAGAATGTGAATACGGTTGTTACATAGACTTTTCTTTGTGTACGGACAAAAATATGCTTTGCCTTGAAAAAGATTTTGAAATCGCATCTGTTCAGTTCAAACTTCCGGTAGAGATAAAGAAACTTGAAGAATTAGTCTCGTCGAATGTTTCGTATACGGAAGATAACCACAGAGTATATATAGATGGCGAAGGTTTTTCATACGTTTTCAGTAAAATCAAAGGAAACTTTGAAAAAATGACGGTGAATGGCAAAGCGGTTCTCAATGACTGCTGCCGCATGGGCGTGTGGAGAGCCCCCACCGATAATGACTGTGAAATCAAAAAATCATGGGGACTTTATGATGACATTTATTTCTCGTGGAATATGAACAGACTTTTCAGAAAGGTATACTCTTGTGAAGTTTCCAAAAGCGGAAATCTTGAGATTGTTGCAAAGGGCAGTCTCGGAGGAGTGGGAAGAATTCCTTTTGCTCGCTATACTGCTTCTTATGCGATTGATTCAAGGGGAAGAATTGATGTGGATATTGATACTGAAATAGAAGAAAAATGTTGCGAGCTTCCAAGGTTTGGGCTTGAACTTATGATGAATTCCGAGTTTAACCGTATAAGGTATTTCGGAATGGGTTCTGCTGAAACCTACACAGATATGCAAAGTCACGGTAAGGTTGACTGGTATGATTCGGATTCTGACTCCGAATATGTTCCTTACCTCAAACCTCAGGAACACGGCAACCACATAAAGACCAAATATCTCAAGGTTACCGATACGGAAGGAACAGGTCTTGTTTTTGTAACAGATACCGAATTTGAATTTGCAGTATCAAATTACAGCGCTGATCAACTTTCCGAAGTAACCCACGGATTTGACCTGAAAAAAGAAGGTAAAACCTTTGTTCGTATAGACTATAAGGTTGCCGGACTCGGATCGAGATCTTGCGGTCCCAGACTTGCCGATAAATATAAGGTAAGCGACAAGAAATTTACACACAAATTCCGTATTTTACCACAGTAATGCTTAAAATTTAAATAAATCAAATAAAAAACGAAAGGATGATTTAAATGAAAAAATTTTTAAGCGCAGTGTTGGCAATATTTATGTTGCTGACATCATTACCGGCTTTTGCCATTGAATTTGACGACAGTGATCTTGCAGATTACACCCAAGTTGACATTAAAAGTGCAAGACACATTACCGAAACCGCAAACATCGCATTTTCGGGAAACAAAATGTACGTTTACGGTTCGGGCTCCAATTATGTGTTTGTCAGAATAGAAATTCCAAAACCCGGAAATGGAAAAACTCTTGACAGTTTTGTTTTAAGAGCAAAAGGCTGGTATTCTTCAGCAAAAACAAGCCTTGCTGCATACAAGTTCCCCGGTGATGACTGGAAAGATACAGAGCTTGTATACAAAGGCGGAGATGCAGCTATTAATGCACTCTTTACAAGCAGCAATGTTTTGCCCGTTGAATATAGTCTTCCCGAAGGCTCAAATGAGACCAAGTATAGTTTTGATTTGACAGATTATGCAAACACCTGTCTTGCAAACGGCGATACTGATATATGTCTTGCTCTCACCTGCAGCAGTACATATATGGTTTTACCCCCTGACTCAACCTATGATCAGGATAAGCTCAAAGCATATGTGAAATTCGGTGATGCTCCTGAGTTTGAATTTGTAAGCTCCACTCCCGAAGACGGTGCAACCGATGTTTTGCCATATACAGATTTTTCAATGAATTTCAACAATGCTGTAAAAAGTGCTGAAGTTTTCATAAATTCAGATGCAGTTCCTCAGGATAAGGTTGTTGTATCGGGTTCAAAGGTTGGCATTAACTATCCTCTTCCTGCATCAAGTGATTGCACAGTTACTGTTGTTGTAACGGACATTTATGGTTCAGAGCTTACAAAATCAGTAACTGTTACTACAGTATCTGCATCTGATGCAATGCTTTTTGATGATAAAGATCTCAAGGGTTATGATCAGCTTTCTATAAAAAATGCAAGATATATTACCGAGGCAGATAACACTGCCTTCTCCGGTGACAAAAAATATATCTACGGAACAGGTGCAAACTATGCGTTTTTGCGACTTGCAATTCCTACGCCGCCAAAAGGCAAACAGATAGATAAAATGGTACTCAGAGTTACCGGTTGGTATAGTTCACCCAGATTTTCAACCATTGCCTACAAATTTGCAGGTGACAAATGGAATGATGAATCTCTTGTATATGTTGGTGGAGGTAATGCAGACATTGCTTCTGCATTCACTGCTGCAAATAAGCTCCCCATAACATATGTTCAGAGCGAATCATCTGCCAACTATGCCAGATACAACATTGACCTTACTGATTATGTAAATGAATGTATTGCATCAGGAAATCAGGATGATATTTGTTTTGCACTTACTGCTGACTATACATATCAGATTTATCCCGCCGATGCAACGGATAATACAAACAAAATGAAAGCTTATGTGTTCTATAAAGATGCTCCTGCGCTTTCCTTTGAAAGCTCTGTTCCCCAAAACGGTGCAGAAAAAGTTGTTCCGTCTGAACCCATAACAATAGGCTTTAACAATGCCATAGAATCGGCAACTGTTAAGGTTAACGGAACAAATGTTCCTGAGGATGTAATTGTATATAACGGCAAAAATGTTACAATCAATTATGAGCTCCCTGCAAATTCTGAGTGCAGTCTTGAAATAACTGCAAACGACATTTACGGTTATGAAGTAACAGAAACAATAAACTTCACCACAGGTAGAAATGCGGATGTAAAAGAGGCCGTAGCATTGGAGTCATACTTTGTAAACGGTGATTCCTCATCACCCGTTACCAACTTCTCCGATGATACACGCCATCCCAAAGCAGTTATTTACAAAGTGCCGCTTCCAAATGTTAAAAACGGCTCAATTCTCGAAAGCTTCAAGCTTAAATACACAATCGGTGTATGGTCATCCGGTGCAACAACATCTCCTGCCGATGCAGTGGTTATGGGTTACAAGCTTCCGTCAACACTTAATCTTGCAGAGGTTAAATATTCCGATATTGAATCTGTACTGGCAGATCATTCAACCTACAAAGCAGGTCCTCACAAGGTAACAGAAGAATTGAAGGGCGTATATGCAACAAATGTTGCCTATACAAGTGCTGAAATGGACGTTACAGGCTATGCAAGAGAAAGCATTGCCAAGGGCGAAGACTATATGTATATTGCACTTACCGGTTCCAATATGAATGTTAAATTCTACGGAATCAAAACCGAAGGAGCAGCGGTTGAGAATGCGGCGGCAAAATATGTCTACACTGTAAATAACGAACCTGAATTTAAGACATCTGATGTATCTGTTACACTTTACGGAAGAAATGTAACAGAAGTTTCGTTTATTCTTTCCACAACACTTGAAAATATCAAAGATAATGTTGTAATCAGAAATAAAGATAACAAACAGACATCCGGTGCTGAATTTGTTGTTGATGCATATACCGGAAAAATCTCTCTGGCATCTCCTGTAACTCTTGCTCAGGAGGTTGATTATGAAGTGGTAATTCTCTCAGGTGCAACGGATACATACGGAAACAGATTAAGCGGAGAATTTGTAGTTGCAGAGTTTACAACAGGTATTGATATTGTGACATATCAGCCCAAAATTGTAATGTCGTATGCAGAAGTAATTGATTTTGACGAGCTTCAGACACTTGGCTCTGCCGATGTCGGAGCAACAGTCAAGGGTGTGACTGTAGTTGAAAACAACACTTCAAAGGATATTGTTGTTAATATGATAATTGCAACATACAAAAGCGAAACGGAACTTTCGGAGGTTAAGGTTGTTCCTTGCACAATTCCTGCGGCGGAAACACTCACCATTGAAAGTGAAGCAATTACAGTGGGTTCTGATGATAAAACAGTAAAAGTGTTTGTCTGGGAGAATATGAAAACTCTCAATCCTCTTACTGTGTTTGGAACTTGTCCTGTTAATTAATGCAGAAAAAGAGATAAATTGGGGTTTATCGGGGAGTTTGAAGATGTAATTTGCACCGGAGCGTTGCCTCCCTTGTGTAAAGGGGCGATGCTTGCCGGTGGCAAGCGTTTATCGCCGACCGAATCGAAGATGAGACGGGGACCGCGTGAGCGGTGGAGGGATTGTAACAAACTGCCTCAATTGCAGTATTTGTGATTGTTTGAGAGTTTATTATTTAACAATCCCTCAGTCACTTCGTGACAGCTCCCTTTACACAAGGGAGCCTTTCGTCCTCGTGCTAAACCCCCCTACAAACTCCAATTTACCAATCCGTATTTTGACATTTCTATAAAACGGAGGATACTGTTATTATGAAATTTGCAAAACATATCATTTTAATATTTTCTCTTGCATTTATTTTGAGCTATGCTCCGTGTATTGTGCAGGCACAAACCGATATGCTGAGTGTTTTTTGCGATATCGAAAATTCAACTGTGAGCATAACATATACCGAACGGCTTCATTCGTATGCGCAGGTTGCTGTTGTAATCACCGGAAACGATGATAATTCAATAGTATATTTAAATCAGCTTTCGACTGATGAAGGTCATATTGAACTTAAGAATGTTCCCATTAAAAAAGATGGAACTTACACTGTTGCGATTACGGCTCTTTACAGCGGTGAAACATTGTATGAGGAATTTGATTTTTATTCACCGGATACACTCAGACGATTGTGGCAAACCGCAACTTCGCAGAGAGATTGTGAAGTTTTGAAATCAGAGTGGAATAAAATAGAATCGGCATTTAAGCTTGATATAAAAAATCTTCAGTTCCTGAAAGACCGCGATTTGTTCTTCAAAAGACTCGCCGAGAGTCGTGACAACTATGATTTGTCTGATGATTATATCAAAGATAGAGAAAAATTTTCTGATGTATGCGAAGAAATTGCACTCTTTGCTGCTATTGACCATACAGAAGATGAAGAACTTTTGACTGTTTTGGTAAATGAATCTCTTGAATATATAGCACGGGAAGATAAGGATTTTTACTCAGAGTTGTCAATGCTTAAAGAAGTTGAAACTTACAGTGCAACAATGCAGATTTTTAAATCCGATAAAAAAGAAATAAAAGATGTAAAAGACCTGATTGATGAATTAAAACAGGCTATTGAAAAAAATAAGGTAAATAAGGTTCTTGAAAACATAAAAAATGTTGAACATATAGACGAAATCACAACAATTCTTACCGACGATGAAAATGTAAAGCTTCTCGGCATAGAAAAGCTTGTTAAAAAATATATAGAATTAAAATCAAAAACTTCTGTCAACAAAACACTTTTTTCGGGTGATTTTGAAACCCGGGATGAATTTGTGAAACTCTTTGAAAAAGCAATTGACAAAGCAAATAGTCCTGATGACAAAGATAAAAACGGAGGCACATCTTCCGATACAAAGGGTTCATCATCTTCTGCTCCCACTGCATCGGTGCGTGTTTCGGATGAAGTGAAATCTTTTAATTTTACAGACCTTGAAAATCACTTGTGGGCAAAAGACAGTATTGCAAAGCTTTATAACAAAGGAATCATTTCGGGTAGGTCCGAAAGCATTTTTGCTCCGGCAGATTTTATTACTCGAGAAGAATTTGTGAAAATGGCAGTTTTGAGCTTTGGGGTTGCAACATCTGACGAAAGCAGTGGTTTTTCGGATGTCACTTTTGACGCGTGGTATGCACCTTTTGTAACCGGAGCCAAAAATGCCGGGCTTGTTTCAGGAATAGGAAACGGATTGTTTGGAGTCGGCAGAAATATCACAAGACAGGATATTGCAGTTATTTTTGTAAATTATCTCTCATCAAAGGGTATTGATATATCCTTAGATATGAGCCTTGTTACTGCAGAGGATTTTGAAAATACGGCAGATTATGCAAAAGAATCTGTTGCTTTTTTGGTAAATAACGGAATTTTAAAAGGTAACGAGAAAGGACTTATATGTCCGCTTGATTATGCCACAAGAGCGGAAATATCCGTTATGCTTGTTCGTTTTAATAATAAATTTGTAAGCAGGGAGGGATAAACTGTGAGAAAAATAACCGTATTTATGCTTGCATTTTTTGTTTTTGCTCTTGTTTCTTATCCGGTGTCGGCATTGTCTTATGAAAGCCATGAAGCAAAAAAAGCACAAACTCTTTTTTCAGACCTCGACATTGAACCTACGGTTGATGATTACGGCAGTTCTTTAACAAGGGGAGAATTTTCGTCTTTTCTCGACAGTGTCCTTTCCTTGAATTATTCATCAGACGGTAGCAACTTGCCATTTACCGATGTTGATGAAACAAGTGCTTTTTATGAAAGTATAAGCAATCTTTACGATTTTGGGATTATCAGTGCATCGGAAAATTTTTATCCGGAAAGGGTAATTACATATAATGAGGCTTTAAAAATGGCAGTGTGTGCTCTTGGCTATGACGGGTTTGCCGAAAATGCATATGGCGGATATCCCACAGGCTACACTGTTATCGCTTCAAAGGTTGGTCTTACAACAGGTGTAGGCAGTAACAACTTCAATTGGGCAGATGCATATAACCTTATGTATAATATGCTCACAGTAAACCTTCCCGAAATGGAATTTAAGAACAATGAAGTGAATTATCTGATTGAAGGCGGAAAAACTCTTCTCGAAACAATATATGGCATAAGCTTTGTAAACGCCAAATTCACCGCAGGTCAGTATTTCGGGGGTGATGATGGACTCGGAGTCGGAGAAGGGCTTTGTATGGTGGATGATTGTGTTTTGAAGTCAGGTGATTTTGATACCGATAGTTTTTTCGGAATGGAAGCTGATATATTCTTTGATGAAAAGAATGAAATAGTATCGGTTTTTGCATATGAGGATAAAAATGTTCTGGAAATCAGCTCCGGTCAGATTCTTGGCTTTGAAAACCGCAGATACTCCTTTGAAAAAGATGGAAAGGTTCAGACTTCTAAAGCTGTGGCGCACGATGCACTTGTTGTGTATAACGGAAAAAAGGCAGAATACACTTTCGGAGAGATGATACCTGAAAACGGAATCGTAAAGCTTGTTGGAGGTTCATCGGAGTATGACACAGTAATCATAAATTCCTATGAGGAATTTGTTGTTGATAATATTTCAGAGGTGGACCACATTGTAAGCGATGCCCGAAAAAAATCCTCATTTGTAAACCTTGATCCCGAACAAAAACAAATCTGTTTTTATTCGCAAGACGGAAAAGAAACAGGTTTTGAAGCCATAGAAAAGAATAATGTTCTCTGGATTGGAGAAAGCAAGGATAAAAATTACTGCAAAGTAATTGTGTGTAAAGATGTTGTCACAGGTGAGCTTACAGGTAAAGGAAACGGCTATGTGCTCCTGGACAACGAAAGATTTGAGGCATCAGACGAGGCTTTGAATCTCATTGGCGACAGTGTGAAGCTCATGGAAGTTGTTCGCGTTCATTTTAACCCTGACGGCAAAATAGTATATTTCTCCGAAAAGACCGATGAAGAATCTGTTAACGTGGGTTATCTCATTGAATCCTCACTGTCAAAATCGGGACTTAGCGAGAAAATACTTGTGAGAATCCTTTCGGGTGACGGAATTATCAAAACCTATGAACTTTCAGAACGTTTTTCGGTTAACGGCATTTCTTTTTCAGATACAATTCAGGAAAATTACGAAAAACTTCCAAAGGATGCCGGGCTTGAAAAATCAATGCTTACAGGGCTTGTTTCCTATAGCTTTGATGCATCAAGAAAGATTTGTGCCATAAATTATCCCGATGACACAGCATCATTGTTTGGCGGAAACTTTTCGGAGCTTTATTATAACGGAACGGTCAGTCACTACGACGGAAATCCTGACCCCTACATCCGCTACAGAAGCAGTAACCGCACACTTTATGGTAAAGGCAATGACCGTCTCATATTGAAATCAGATTCAAAGCACTATATTATTCCTGAATCGACAGATGCCAAAATTGCAGATGAGGAAGACTATGTTGTGAAACAGATGTCTTCATATTCAGACATGGTCTATATGCCCGATCAGGTTCACAAGGGCTATTCTCTAAAAAAAGATGGGTTTGAAAGTGATTATCTTGTAAGTACCTATTCTCTTTCGGCAGGGCTTTCCGAAAGTGTACCTTCTTCGGAAATACTTTATATGATAACTTCATCAAGTACTGTAATAGACTCCGAAGGTATGGAGGCGGAAAAAATTGAAGTGATTGATTATGCAGGAAATACTCTTACTCTGTACTCGGGAGAAGACAGAATTTTTTCGTCTCTCGGACTTTCTGAAGGTGACCTCATAAAAGCATCCTACAATACAAAGTATGAAGTAAGCGGAGTACTTCTTGTATACAAAGCCGGGGCAAAAGAGTTTTCCAACACAACCAATCTTTCATCAACACAGTACAGCTTTCTTGAAGACAACACAGTTATTACCGGTGATTCCGGAATGGCTTTTATGTCAACTTCCTATATAGTTCTCGGTAATGCAGTGAGCAAAGACGGAACTGTAATTGGTCTTTGTTCACCCAAAAAGGATTTGGCACAAATAACTTCAACATCGGAACTGTTAAAATACAATATAACATTTTCTCATCCGCTGATTATGTTTGATACCAAAACAAAAACAATTTCCAAGGTTGATTTTTTGGCAATAGAGACATACGAAGATTTTAACAAAGACATAAAAATTGTTGTTCAGTCAAACACAGGATTTACAAACAGCTTTTTTGCGTATAAATAACGGTGAACACTATGAAAAAGTTTCGCTCAATTATTATAAATATATTGCTTGTTTCAATGATTACGGCTTTCTTTGCAAAGCCGTGCGATGTCAGAGCCGAAGATGCTATTTTGCCTGAACCTTCAAAGGCTGAAATTATGACAGAACTTGAAACTGCAATTTCAAAGGGTCATCCGTATCTTTTTGGCACAAAAGCGGATTTTGAAAGAATATCGGATCTTGCCTTTGGTAAGAATGAGTTTCTTACCAAACAGTATGCACTCATCAAGGAAGAAGCATTACGCTATGTGTCCGAAGCTCCCGAAGCTACAGATGTTTCAAAGTCATATATCACAAGAGGCTTTAATGCCGCATGGGACATTGTTCCAAAGTGTGCGTTTGTATGGCTTGTCGAAGGTGACAGTGCGTGTGCTGAGCGTGCGTGGAAAGAGGCTGAGTATTTTGCAAACCTTAGTTCGTGGGGAACATATCAGTCAATAGACAACAATCAGGCGGCTCTGATTGTTGCAATCTGCTATGACTGGCTCTATGATTATCTTAGTCCAACACAAAGAGATACACTGTATAATGCACTTTGCGCAAAGCATCTGAACACGGTTTTTGAGCTTTACCACAACCCGGGTGCAGATAAGTTTGATACATCATTTCATCAGTATTATTTTTCAACCAACAATCACGGTACTGTAAACAACTGTTCAACCTTTATAGAAGCTCTTTCCATAGCAGACCGTGACAGGGGATTTTCTGCAGAGCTTATGAGCTATGCACTGAAGCATACAAATAGTGTTCTTGAGAATATGTATCCTGATTCGGCATGGGCTGAAGGTCTCGGTTACTGGAATTTTGTAGGGCCTCTTCTTTCAAGAATGCTTCTTTCAATGAAGTCGGCATTTGGTCACTGTTTTGGTTATGATGAAAACAGTGTAATTATGAACTGTGGGTATTTTCCCATATATATCGCTTCATCTTTCGGACAGTTTATGTATAACGACACCGAAGGATATGATTACAAAGAAAACGGCTGTGACAAATTTGTTCTTGGCAGTTTAAGCGGTGACAGGGCAATTCAGAAGTACGCAATTTTAAATGACAATCTTTCTCATCCCTTTGCCTGCCTTGTATATGAACCGGATTTTGACTATATTGAAGCAAAAGATGCAGAACTTGAAAAAGACCGTCTTTTCCGTAATTGTGATATAGCCGTAATGCGTGATTCTTGGAACACAAATCAGGAAATTTTTGCAGGTATGGTTGTTCAGGATGCAAATTCCCCCCACGGACAGATGAACTCCGGCACAATTGCCTTTGATGCTCTGGGTGAGCGCTGGGTAACAAATCCCGGCAGAGACGATTATTCGCTCCCGGGTTATTTCTGGTACGAGGAGAGATGGCAGTATTACTGCAACAGGGCAGAAGGAAACAGCTGTGTAGTTATTAACCCCGAAACTTCCGGCGGTCAGAATCCGGATGCGGGAGATTCAATAGACAGATTTGAAGCATCAGACACGGAAAGCTTTGCAATTTCCGACCTGACAGATACATATTCGGGGCAGGTTTCGTCGTACAAAAGAGGTATAAGACTTACCGATAACCGCAGACGGTTTGTGGTTCAGGATGAAATGAACCTCAAAAAAGCTTCGGAGGTTTATTCCTTTATAAATATATATAAATCGGATATTGAAATCCGTGAGAACGGGAAAGAAATAATCCTTTCAAAAGGCAATAAAAAAGTCAAACTGACGGTGCTTTCAAATCAGCCCTATACGGTGAGTATTATGGACTCTGTTCCGCTTGCTTCGTCACCCGATCCTGACGGGCAAAAGGATTTTAAAGACATTAAAAAACTTGCATTTCACTTTGAAAACATAAGCCGTCTCAATTTGTCGGTGTCTTTTGTACCGTACATTTCGGGAGAAGATTTGTATGAGTTTGACAAAGGTTCAATTATTCCGATGGACTACTGGACACTTTCGGAGTCCGGGAATTTACCTTCATTGAAGGATTTGAAAATTAACGGTGAAACAGTTGACGGATTTATGCCTGATAACACATATTACGAATATTTTTCGGATGATGAGAATCTGCGTATTGACGCTTTTGCAGATGATGCATATGATGTTTCAATTAAGCATAATCAGGGAAAATCCTACTATCAGATAACAGTTTCAGAAAAAAATAACGAAAACAACAAAAAGAATATTTATATATTTAAATATAAACGGCAGGACCAGGGAGTCGTTGAAGCCTACCATGTTCACGCAAACGGTGCAACATCACTTATATCTGATTTCAGTGATGAAACAGTTGACGGAAGTAGTATGGTTATCTACAAGCTAAAGCTACCCAAACTTAAAAGCGGTGAAAAGCTTTCGAAGTTTAATTTTAAGTTTGCTATGGGAATTTTCTACACCTCGTCATACAAGCATAAGCCTGAAAATGCAAGAGTGGTTCTTTACAAAATGCCCCGTGAAATTACCAATCTCAAGGGTATGAAATACTCGTCGTCAATAATTACTGAAGCAAGAAGTAACCCGGAAAAATATGCTGTTTCAGATTATGAGATTATAAAAGCCTCTGCAGGAGTAACCAACGGAGGAGTAGGAGCGCATAATGTCTATCATTTTATGGAATCAGACCTCACAGACTATGCCAGCGAATGTATTGACAAAAAACAGACCTATCTGTATGTGGGAGTGGCGTGTAGCAATATCGGCACAAAATTCTACGGCTCGACAGACGGCAATTATGAAGGCTGCGGGGCAAAGGCAGTAATGGATTTTAACAACTATTCAGAAAAATTTACTGTCAGAAATTTCGGACTGGTATTTGCCGATTCGAAAGCCTCGTGCTTTGACACTCAAAACTTTGTATCTGAAAGGTTCTTTGAGTCAGGAGCCGAAGGGAGAGCTTTGGCAGAGTTGGAAAACAACACCTGTGATACTCGTAATGTCATATGGATTATTGCATCATATTCGGGCAACAAACTAACCGGAATTGTTATTGAGCGAAAAACCGTAAGTGCAGATTCAGTGTCTGTGACGGAAAGCCCGTCATTTAAAATACATCACGGTACAACACTTGTTAAAGCATTGTTGTGGGATTCAGATGGGGCAGTGTTGCCCATAGTGAAATCTCAGTATGCTATGGTCGGATAAGGAGAAAATTTATGAAAAAGATAATATGTTTGATTTTGACAATGGCGTTTATGTTGCCATATTTTCCGTCATTTGCCGATAATAATGATATAGTATATCGTATATATGCCAATGAAAGCTGGTATGTTCAGGGAGGCAGTCAGGCAAAAAAGATAAATGCATCTAATCTGTTGCTTACAGGCACAGTATATGACAGAACAGCGTTTCTGGAATTTGACTTGTCAGAGGCTTTTGATGTTGAATTTGGCGGATGTATTCTTCGTTTTACCGTGCGTAGTGAGGATGCGGATAATCGCATAAGCATTTATTCCTATGACGAAAAAAGTGAGAAGATTTCAAAACACATAATCACAGTTCCATTTGAGAAAACAGGCAAGAACATTTTTGAATGCGTAGTTACCGATTACATCAAATCGTGCCTTGAAAATGGTGAAACTAAAGCTTGCATTGCAATCAGGTCAACATCAGATGTAATGACAGTTTTTTCAAAAGGGCAGAGTATGGAAGAAGACAGACCTTCTCTTGAATTTACCAAAAACAAGGCATATGTAAAAGGTCAGCTTGATTTTTCTTGGCCTGAACCTTCAACCGAAGAATATTTAAAAGAAATATCCGGTGCTAAAAAGGGTGGACATCCATATCTTTTTGGAAGAAGAGCGGATTTTGAACGTATAAAAGAACTTGCATTCGGAAAAGATGAATTTCTTACACAGCAATACAGTGCAATAAAAGCTATTGCAAAAAAAGAGCTTAACAAGGCACCTGCTGAAATATCCATAACGGGAACACCATCATATATAACAAGAGGATTTAATGCGGCGTGGAATCTTGTGCCTATGTGTGCTTTTGTGTGGCTTGTGGAAGGTGACAGAGACTATGCCGAGCGTGCGTGGAAAGAGGCGGAATACTTTGCAAATCTTTCTTCATGGGGCACATATCAGTCTCTTGACAACAATCAGGCGGCATTGATTGTTGCTATATGTTATGACTGGCTCTACGATTATCTTTCCGAGGATCAGAGAACTCTTCTCTATGACGCACTCCGAAAGAATCATTTAGACACCGTTCTCGACCTTTACCGAAACCCGGGTGCATCAAAATACAACACATCATTCCATCAGTTTGTATTTTCTACAAATAATCACGGAACAGTTAATAACTGTTCAACCTTTATTTCGGCATTGGCAATTGCAGATCGTGATCCGGAATTTTCAGCAGAGATAATGAGCAATGCAACCAAAAATGTAAACAGAGTGTTAGACAATCTCTATCCCGATTCTGCGTGGCGTGAAGGCGTTGGCTACTGGGGATTTGTAGGTCCTCTTGTGGCAAGAATGATGCTCGCTATGGACAGTGCATTCGGACATTCGTTTGGTTATGAAAACATTCCCACTCTTTTGAAATGTGCAGAATTTCCTATGTATGCAACATCTTCATACGGTCAGTTTGTTTTTAATGATACTGAAGGTTATACCCTCAAAGATGTTACCTGCGATAAGTTCATTTTCGGTGCTTTGGGCGAAGATTATGTCCTTCAGAAATGGGCTATGGAAAATGACGATATGGCTCATCCTTTCGCATGTCTGACCTATAATCCGGATTTTAACTATGATTCTGTTGCCGTGATGTCTCTATCAAAAGATAAGCTGTTTCGCAACTGCGACCTTGTAACAATGAGAGATTCGTGGGAATCGACTCAGCAAACCTTTGGTGGAATGGTTGTTCAAAAAGCGGATTTATCTCACGGCCACATGAATTCAGGCACAATTGCCTTTGATGCTCTTGGTGAAAGATGGGTTACAAATCCCGGAAGAGACAGTTATTCACTACCCGGTTATTCGTGGTATGATGATGCGTGGCAGTATTATTGTAAGCGTGCGGAAGGCAACAGTTGTATAGTAATAAATCCGTCATCTTTTGGCGGTCACAACAAGCTTTCCGAAGATACCATTGATAAATATGTATCAAAAAATGGCGGAGCATATGCCATAAGTGACCTTACCGATACATACAAAGGTCAGGCTTCTTCCTACAAACGCGGTGTAATGCTCACGGACGGTAGAAAGCGTTTCATTATGCAGGATGAGCTTCATATGGTTGAAGCTTCTGAGGTTTATTCATTTATCAATGTATACAAATCGAATATTGAGGTTCTTGAAAACGGCAAAGAAATTATACTTTCCAAAGGAAGCAAAAGAGTCAAAGTTTCCATAATAAGCGACCGCCCCTTTAATATTGAAATAATGGATTCCAAACCTTTGAAAACATCCCCTCAGATGCCCGGACAGTCCGATTTCAAGGATTTGCAAAGAATTGCAATTCACTATGACTCTGTAAAGGATGTAAACATAAGTGTTTCGTTTACTCCATATCTTACCGAAAAAGATCCGCTGCTCGGCGTTGAAGATGTGTTTGTTCCCCTTGATAAGTGGCAGGTTTCGGATGAGGAGATAAAATATCATACCATTTCCGACCTTATGGTTAACGGAACTACAGTTAAAGATTTCAATCCCCTTGATAACTATTATGAAATCGAATCCGAAACAAAGGAATTCAACGTTGAGGCTGTGAGCGATCTGTATAATACAGAGGTGCAATACAATTCCGATAACACAAGCTATGAAATCTATGTTACAGATAAATTAGACGGTAAAATTTTGAACACATATCTTTTTACAGTAAAAGAACCGCCGGTGACACTACCGAAAATGGATCTTACCAATTATAATGAGCTGAAAATCAAAGAGGTAAGTGCCACTGATGACGATGGTAATGTGCCCTCCGGAGCTATTGACAAAGATATGGAAACAAGATGGTCTGCATCGGGAGAGCAGGCAATAACCTTTAAGCTTGATTCTCCATCAAAAATTGACTATATTGCAATTGCTTTCTACAACGGAGCCAAGAGAAAAACAATATTTGATGTTCAAATTTCAAATGACGGAAAAACGTGGAAAAAAGTTCTTTCTGATGTGTATGCTTCCGGTATTAGTGACGATTATGAATATTTTGGGCTTAGTGGAACAAAGGCTCAGTATGTAAAGATTTGCGGACATGGAAATGATATAAATGAGTGGAACAGTATTTCCGAAGTTGCATTTTACAAACAAAAATAATTGATTTGATTTTTTATGAAATTAAACACAAACAAAACCCGTATCTGTGTGGTACGGGTTTTGTCTTGCAATATATTTATATATTACACAATATACTTATATGATGTGCAATATTATTCAATTGTAATCAGGCGGCTTTGTGTTATATAATTAACATAGTTTAATAATATACGTGGAGTGAACTTTATGGTAAATCATATTAAACACAATTTGAAACAAACAGATGAAAACATTATTCTTCGTTCGGGACAAAGCATAAGCTTCACATTGCCCGAAGTGCCAAGAGAATCAGATTACCGATTTTTCTTTTCGGCAGAAGATACTTCGGGTACAACACTTAAATCCGAAGCGGGAGCAGAGCTTTTGTATATGCTCATAGACGATTCCCTTGACTATGAAAATGCCGAAAAAGACAGATATTGTCTTGATTTTTCGTGCAAAAAACCTCTTCCTTTTGCTAAAAGAGCTTTGAAAAAGGTTTTGTGGCAACCGCTTTGCTACGGACTTTTTGACTACAAATGGGCGGCAAAGGAATACTCGGGAAACTTTAGATGTGGTGTTTTTGCAAAAGCTGAAAATCTTAAAATAACCGAAAACGGATACCTTCATCTACGTATTGATGTGTGGAACACAAGAGAAGGCGTAAATCCGTCAGATACAATTGCACCTCCTGACAGTACATACACAGTGGAAATGTCGGAGGGAAGCTATGGCTATACTGATTTTGGCAAAGACCTTATTCTTTCCAAAGAGAACACCGCCTGCGTTCTGGTAACAATCGAAGGCATGGGGTACTGCGGGAATGTGTACTTTGAAAGGCCATATCTTTGTGACATATATAATCACAATATGCTTTTTGAATTTGACCGTTCACCCATAGGTGTTGAAAAAACTGCGTGGGTGGGGCAGAACCTTTCAAAAAGAGAATGGCCTCATTTTGAGCTTTCGGTAAACGGAAATACAGTTTTTGATGGTGAGCAATTTCTAAAGGTTCACCGCTTTTCACCCATTGAAATAGTTATTCCCGAAAATTCTCTCAAAGACTTGGACAACACAATTGAACTAAAGTACAAAAGTTCATATATTGATGCTGTTCCTGTTTGCTTAGACGAGGTGTATCTTGTTGAAACACCAAAATCTGATGTCAGACTTCTTAATCTTCCTGATTCGGTCTGTGCAGACAAAGAAACAAGGCTTCTTGTTGAAACAAAAGGAAATGTCAAAAACATTGGATTTGAAAGTGATGATTTTGAACTTTGCGGAAAATGGGATTATGACGAGGTTAATCTCGCTGTTTTGTCGGTAAGACCAAAAAGGCAGGTAAACGGTCTTTCATTTACCCTCAGATATGAAGATTCCCAAAAAAATTATACTGTCTCAAGATGCATCATAAAAACAGACGATAATGTTATTTCCGGAAGCGGAGATATGATATATATTGACATATCCGACTTTGATAAGGTTTTTGACTATCTTAAATGGTTTGTTGAAAACGACATCGGCAAGCTTCTCACAATTCGTCAGGTGTACCGCTGGGGAGGTCAGAGATTTGTAAACTCCGAAATCTGGAGCCTTTTCACAGACATTTGCGATAAAATGGACATTTCCTACGTACTCATTTCCGATGGAAGAGACATTCCGTCCCTTTCAACCAATCCAACCCGGAAAATGCTTTCGGGCAAAAACTTTCTCGGAAGTCAGCTTCACGAAAGAGACGGTCAGCTTTTCTACTGGGCAAGAGATAACGGACACCCGGTGGAAATTGAGGCCCCATGTGAGGAGTTCTATGACCTTGCCGCAAGGCTGGGCAGGGAAGAGGCGGAAACCATTGAAGGCTCGTTTCGTCCTTTCAACATCGAATATTCCGAAGACGGCTACTCTTTCAGACGTAATTTTGTGAAAAGCCGTGATGTGCTTGAAGCCAAAACCACTGTGGGAGAAGAACTCAAAAATCTTTCCTCAGGTGGCTTTATCCGTCACACAGGACCTTCCGTAATGTTCAAATACTACTATGAAAACGGGTTTGAATGGTGCGGAGCCGAAACTATGGATGGAGCAACTGAAATACTTCTCTCATTTTTACGTGGTGCTTCAAAAGCATACAAAAAGGAAAAGTGCGGGGTTCACCTTGCTCTTCAGTGGTCAACCTATCCTCACAACACCGTTCAAAGATTCCGTCGCTATCTTTTGTCGCTTTATGTTCCATATATGCATGGCATAACCGACATCAACACCGAGGAGGGATTGTGGTTTATGGAATCTATCTATTCCCACCACAATCGCCTGTCCGATGCCTGCATCGAACACAGAAAGGTTCTTAACTGTTTCAACAAATTTGTCCGCACTCATTCGCGAACAGGAAAATTCCATACGCCAATTGCTGTTTTACATGGTAATATGGATGGTTGGAATGGTTTCAATTCACCTTTTGAATGGGGAATGCCATCCCTTGAGCTTGGTGATTCGGGGGCATCGTGGCAAATTATGAAGGCCTTTTATCCCCTCAATGCAATTGAGGATTACGGCTGTTCAAAAGTTACTCCGGTTTTTGAAGGTAATGATAAGCCGTACGGAATTTTTAGCGGTACACCCAATGGGTGCGTTGATGTTATACCGACAGAAAATGGAGATTTCAATGAATACAAGGCTCTCATTTTTGCCGGATACAATGTTATGAATGTGGAAATTTCAATGAGGCTTGAAAAGTTTTTGAACAGTGGCGGAAAGCTTCTTTGCTCGTGGCCGCATTTTTCAGATACGACAAATTATGACGATATATTAAACTATAAATTAAGCATCCGTGAAAGCATTGTGACAAAATCTCTTTCAAAAGGAGAGCCTGCGTTTATCTGTGATACTCTTTTGGGAAAGGAAATTATAGTTTGCAAAAATACACCGGATAATGCAGAGGTTATCAGAGAGACCGACTCGGGAATTCCATTTGTATATTGGCTAAAATTTAAAAAAGGTAAAATTCTTTTTGTAAATACCCTTATGTATCCGGGAAATGAAGCAATCCTTCCGGTATATACCGATGCCGTAAGGCTTTTGGCAAAAGAGGTTTTAAAAACCGAAACCGTCCGTGTTGAGTGTAGCGAAGATGTACAGTACACTGTCTTTGTTCAGGATGACGAAACGAAACACATTTATCTTACCGCGGTAGACTGGTATAACGACAGCCCACAAAGCCGCAAAGCAGTAATTTCTCTCGGTTCCGATTCTTATGAGGTGTCCGTTCCATTTGGTGAAATAACAAAGATTGTAACCGACGGTAAAACCGCCGTATGGCCCGAAAGTGACGAAGCAGAGATCGTATCTTTGTCGGATTCATATGTTGAGGTTCAGGGTGCACAATTGCAAAAATTCTTTGTTGCAAAAGATGGAGAAATCAAAAATATTGAGGTTGAATTCGATAAACAGAATTACAAAAAAGTGAGGATGGTATAAATGAAACTTGCAATAAATACGGGTGTATTTTCAAAACGTTATGGCGATTTGGGTGCACTTGATATAATAAAAGAATCGGGCTTTGACGGCTTTGATTTTACCATTCCCAATTCTTTGGATGTAAGCTTTGATGAATATAAAAATCATATTGAAGAAGTAAAAAAACACAGTGAAAAAATTGGTTTGCCCTGTGTTCAGACACACGGTGCCGAACCCGAGGTGTATGATGAAGCAACTGTTGAATTGCTTACCCGGTCAATAGAATATTCGTCGGTTCTCGGGGCAGAAATTTGTGTTATTCATCCGCTTCGTTCCATGCTCGACACGGGGATAATGTATTATGAAAATCATGAGGAGATTTTTGAAAAAAATAAAAAGCTTTTTTTGGAACTCATCCCGGTGGCAGAAAAATACGATGTTAAAATTGCCATAGAAAACATGTTTGGTATGGATTTAAACCGAAATATTTACATTGCCAACACCTGCTCCCATACTTCTGATTTTCAAAGATATATTGATTATTTTGACTCAAAATATATCACAGCCTGCTTTGACATAGGTCATGCCGCTTTGGTGAGCGAGGTTCCTTCTGATATGATTGCGAAAATGGGTGACCGCATAGGTGCTCTCCATGTTCAGGATGTTGATTTTGTACGCGACCTGCACACTCTTCCTTTTATGGGTAATCTTGATTGGTACAAAATTTGTAAGTCTCTTGCCAAAATCAATTATAACGGACATTTTGTTTTTGAAATCGGAACAAGTTATTTTTCGCCTCAGATGGAAGACTCTGTAATAAAAACTGCGGCAAAGTTTGCTGAAACTGTGGGACGGAGTTTGATTGCAAAGATTCTGTAAGAAATGTATTTCAAATTGGAGTTTGTCGGGGAGATTGAAGATGGAATTGACACCGGAGCGAGAGCCTCCCTTGTGTAAAGGGAGGGGGGCAAATTGTCAAGTCAAGTGCAACACTTTTTAGACAAAAATTCAAGTGGTGATAAATAGCCAAGACATTTTCTTGGTCTACTATTGATTAAATGGATAACATTTTGAAATTCTTCTTCGGTAACATTTAAGAAAT
>JAFQBA010000041.1 GCA_017416845.1 Clostridia bacterium | reverse complement strand
GTCAAAGAAATTCAGGAGATAGCAGGTAAATAGATACAACTGTGATTATCTCATCTGCAATCGTGAAAAGCTTGTTGCAGTTGAAGAAAAATACTCAGAAATACAGAAAGGCATGAAATATAATGAACATACACCAAAATTAAAACAAACTGAAAAAGATGTGTATCTCGAAAATCAGCTTCGCGATACCGACAAAGATTGGTTCTACCGGGCGTTTTGTGTGGAAAATGCCGCTGGAAAAGAAATAACCTTCCATATGCAACCCAACCCGTATCGGATACTGTACAGTTTAGGGACGGGGCAATAATTGTGCAATTTCCTCACCTCAAAATGTAACAAAAACTGCCCCGTCCCCAAACTGTTCATAAGAAAAGCCATGATGAAAAATTCCGAAAAAACTTTTTATTTGTGTGACAAAAGCAAAAAGAATAAAAAATATATGTTTAATATATGTCCAAGCGATGGAGTAACCAAAATAATTACCGAAACTGATTAACAATCAATTTATTACAAACAAAAACAGCTCATGTTTCAGAGCTGTTTTTGTATTTATTGGTTCGTATTGATTTTACCACCAGTTTCTGGTTGCTAAAGGTCTCACATCATCGGGAATCCGCTTTTTAGATTTAACCGATGACATCATAATGTCTGTCCAGTAGTCGAGATGCTCACCAATTTCTATTTGTCTGACCGAAGCACCGCCGAAAAGGTCAATGGGACTGCCTTTTTTCACATCAACAAACGATAAATAATCTTTTATCTTTGGTTTTATGGCTTCAAGCTCCGATATAATCAAAGATTCATTTTTCCAATCACCGGTGTCAAAGGAAGTTTGAAGTTTTTTGTAGATGCTCATATATTGGGAAAGCAAACCGCAAAGTTTTCTGCATACATCAAAACAACCCGAAAGCCATTCAAGGTCTGCTTTGGTATCTTTGTCACCATCATATTCCGACACAACCGATGATATTATTTCATATGCTTTTTGAGTCATTAAAAAGCACTGCTCAAACCTTACACACTTTTCATCAATTTCTTCCGAGGTTATCTCTTCGATATCCCAACGCATGGGATAAATAACCTTTGAAAAGTTAGTATATATATCGACATTGCTTGCACAGGCAATCGGCGGTTCTCCGTTTTCGCCGCAAAGCTTCCATATTTCAGCAAGTTTCTTTCCGTATTTATCGCCATAGAGCTTTGTGCATATTACATCTATCATACCGCCATCGCCATACACCCGGGTGGGTCTGTATGATGAGTCGAGCATACCGTTGAATATCTGCATAAATTCATCATAATCGGACGGTCTCGGACTGACATTGTAAAATGCGGAATTGTCACAGTTCCACATATATTCTGCATTATAAAGCTGAAGGGGTTCCTGAAAAGAATTACCGTTTTCCGTAAGAAGAGTTGAATAACCTTTCATTACATAATTAAGCGCAGAATTGGCAGAAAACAGCTTGTCATCATAAAATCCGTCACAGCCGTTAAAATAGCCTACGCTTGTCATGGTGTTGGTTATACACTCGTTAATCTTTTGTGCACGCAAAACGGGTTTGTCATGATAGAAAAACTGCTCACGAAAACCCACAGCAAAGTTTTTGTTTTCTGTGAGATATTCTCCTACTTTGCCCCAGAATTCAACACCAGTATCAAATTCGGGATCTTCGGTGAAATCACCTGCATAAAGATAGCCGGGAGATGCCATGCGAAGCCACAAATCACGCTGGGCGTCATAGTCTCCATCTTTGATTGAATGGAGTCTCCTTATAAGCTTTGAAATGAATTCTGCAAAAGCACCTGCACATCCGTCTTTGGCAAAAAGGTCGTCACTTGGCCACTTTTTGCGACAATCATCACATCTTGCAAGCCAGAATTCTTTATGAATTTCGTGGGAATCCATGTTATGAAAACTTATGCAACCGATGTGAGTTTTGCGGACATAGTTTTCAAGTTCTTTCATTTTTTCTTCAAAAAGAGCATCATTGGAAAGACAAGTTCCCCAATCTCTCGACCTTACCTCGGTAAGATGAATACTTCGGTCTACTTTGCCGTTTGGCAAAAACGGATGGGGGTCATATGTTCCGAGACATTTGTAAATTTCTCCGTCGGGATAGCTTTTGCGGTTTTTAAAAACTTTACCCTGATAGGTATTGCTGTGACCTGCCATACCGTAACCCGATGAATAACCACCCACCGAGATGTGTATTCCTCGGTTTCTCGCCTCGTCACATATAAAACGCATGATGTCAGCATATTCGGGAAATCTCTCGGTACTAAAACCGAATCCGTCAGCATTTACGAGGTTGATTTTATATTTCAGGCAATTGTCAAGTTTTCTTACAATTCTTTTTTTGTAATTTTCGCCGCCGTCTCCAAAATCATATGCCCATATACCGCACTCTGCCCATATGAGCCACTTGATTCCTCTGCCCCAAAAATCAGGACGGTCATAAATGCAAAACTCCTGTGTAGGTTTTCCGACCAGTTGCAAAAGAGTCATCAAGCCATATGCACAGCCGATGTCGGTTTTTGCACAAATCACAACAGGTTTTCCTTTTTCTTTTTTAAGAATATAACCTTGAGTATCAGCAAATTTTTCGTCAAATATTTTAAGGTCGTCCTCTGATATATATTCGTTTTGAGCTGCCGTGTCAAACACCAAAACATCTGCAATTTCGCAGTTTTCTTCACGAAGCAGAACTTCACGGTTAAACAAAGAAAGCGCACTTTCAATTATTTTTGATTTTCTGCCTGCAATGCAGACCGATTTTACTTTAAGCATCTCTCCGTCTCTGTAGCTCATATAACGGGGTGTTGGTAAAATATCAAAACATTTGTTCATTTTGTTTTCTCCCAAATTTTATTTCTTATCAAGAAAATCTGCCGCATTATCAACAAGCATTATATATGCCTGTTCTTTTGAAATACCCACATCCTGCATCATGGGAACTATGTTTGTTAGAATGTGGTCATAGCCCCATCCGCCCCATTTGTGCATCATGGTTTTGAGGCAAAGGTCGCTGGAGAGAAGAATCTGTTTTATATAACCCTTATCGATTATTTCTTTGAGAGCTTTAACACGTTCAAAATCGTAGGCAAAACGTCCTTCAAGCCAGTTACGGAGTCTTGCATCGCAGTAAAATTCTTTTCCGAAGTTGTCAAATTCAATGTACACGCCCTGGTCGAGAAGTCTGTAGATATATTCCATATCAAGGCAAACATCAACGTGATTAATAGATATTTTTTCGGGGTTAGCACCGTGTTCCTTTGCAAATTTTAACGCATTTAATCCTTCACGGTTATAAAGGTATGCGTGAATCTGCATGCCGAGTCCCGACTCTTTTTGGACAATGCAAGCCGCCTCAAGTGCTTTGTATTCACGCTCGGTAATTGCTTTACCTGTTCCGACTTCGCCTATTACTCCGGCTTTTATTTCTGTTCCGTCAATACCCTCGGTAATGTCGGTCATCATTTCGTCAACAAGATCCTGCATTGTACCCGAATCCACTTTAAGTCCCATGTTCTGATCGAGACCGTAGCCTGTTCCTGCAACAACATGGAGTCCGGTTTTAAGTGCAATCTCATAGGTATAGCGAATATTTCTCGAAAAACGACGGCGTCTGCCCGAAAGGTCAACCCATGTTCCTCCACCGGCTTTTCGGAACTCAAAAATTTCGTTTATCAAAACATCGGGACAGTCCATTATATTGTTGGCTCTCACCGCATAGGGGTTTCTTGTGAGAAGTCCGAGCTTTTCAATGGTTACTTCTCCGTTAAAAGTATCTTCCATCTGCCAGTCATCATAGGGAGTGAGAAATTCGCTCACACCAAAACACGAATGTTCGTGAGGAAGCACAACCCCCAGTTCTTTTTTATCTACTTCGCCCATTACTGTCATTACTGACATATAAATCATTCCTTTCACATTTTAATAGAGCTTTGTGTATTCATAATCCGGTTCTATACCGAGTTTTTCAAGTGCTTTGATTTTTCTGTTTTCTATTTCCTTGTCCATTTTGTCAAAGAGGTTATTTCCGTCAGTATCGATGTCTACAATGAAAGGTCCGAGGTCATTGAGCTTAAAATGCCATGCCGCTTCAATGGAGCCCAGCTCATCAAAAAGATGAACATTTTGAACTTCAATTGAATCTATCCACAAATTGGGACTTACGGACTGTGGGGAAACGTGAACACATTTCTTTTCTTTCATCATTTCGGCAGTTTTTTTGCCCATGGTGGTTTTTCCCACAATCATTTTGAGATTCCAGTTTTCAACACTTTTGGCTCCCCATTTTTCAAATCTTATGCTTGATGTGGGCATAAATGAAACAAGACGCCATTTGCCGTTTTCTTTAACCACTATGGGACCGTTGTGTATGAGGATGTTTCTGTTTTTTGTGTCAAAAGGAAGTGAATTTCCCTCATCAAAAATATACTTTTGAAGCCTTGAGCGACAAGTAAAGCATTCACCGCTTATGTACACTATGTCACCAAGCTTTAGTTTTGTAACATCTTCATCTTTAAGTGGTGCTGTCAAATGATACTCTGCCATATATATCCTCCTTATCTGTCACCAAACCAGTTTGGACTTGTCATTTTGGTTACTTTGCCCTCTGCATCAATTCTTGAAGATGCGCGGCGTGCCACCATGCAGTTTGTGCTTGTGGCGCAGGCTATGCCGGCTATGTGGGTGTAGGCATATTCAACATTTACCGCAAGCACAGAGGTGCTTCCGCCACCGCCCAGAATTCCGATGCCGAGGCTGTTGAGCGCTTCGTACAAATCCTCTTCGATTTTTGCAAACATTGGGTCGGGATGCTTTGAACCGACAGTTCTCAGGCACGCTGCCTCCTTGGCAAGATTTGCCGCAACATTTGCTGTTCCGCCAATACCGATGCCAAGAACCGACGGTGGACAAACCGCACCGGCACGGGCAGATGCAACAAAACTTTCCACAACAAATTTTTCGATGCCTTTGATTCCGTCGGCAAATGCAACGATTCGGTGTCTTGTGCCTCCAAAGCACTCACTGCCGCCGCCTTTTGCGGCATAGGAAATTTCAATGGAATCACCGTCCACAAACTTGTAGGTAAAGTCGGGAATGTTCATGCCGATGTTATCTCCGGGGTCAAAGCCCGTGAGGGGGTGCTTCATTGTAGCTCTTAAATAACCCAGCTTTGTTGCCTTTGCAACTGCTCTGCGAGCTGCATTTTCAAGCTCCACAAAACCGCCCTCAAGCTCACATTTGTTGCCAACCTTAAAATAAAATATGGGCCAGCCGGTGTCAACACAAAGGGGGTTTTCTCTTTGCTTTGACATTTCCATGCTCTCAAGGGTTGCCGAAAGACCTTTTTTAGCATCGGGATTTTCCTCCCTTGCTATGGCATTTATGAAGGCATCTTTAACATCGGGAGAAATTTCTGTTGCCCCACGCTTAATAGTTTCAAAAAGCGCCTGTTCATATACATCTGTTTTAATCATTGAGCTTCACCTCAATATAATCATTTTTAATTGCAATTTTTGTACCGAATTGCTTGTTTCTGTCACAAAGATAATCAAAAATAATCTGTGTTTCGACTTCATCTGCCAATGCCGGGAAGCCGGTGTGCATATCAAGTCTCAAAGGATACAGTTTTAACTCGGTGAGTTTTCGGTCTTCAAAGGTCATAAAGGGCATTAGCGAGCGGAAATTATTTACATCATTGTGAAGACCGCCGTTACCAAGTTTTGCTCTTTCGGCTATTTGCTCTTTTGCAGTTAAGCCGTGGGGCATATTGTATTTTTCTCTGAAATCGTCAGGCATGCAAAAGACCATATCACTTTGAAAAATAAAATTGCCGAGACTATAGAAAATGGGTTTATCCTTGTAAATCTCAACGGCTTTAAGCTGATGAGTGCCTGTGCCGATTACAGCCGAAGCACCGCAGTCAATACATTTTCTGCAAAATTCTATTAAAAAATCGTCAGGTTCATCGTCTGTGTCGTGCTTTATTTCGTGAGAATGGATGTTTACTATAACATTTTCGCACTCTTCAAGAGCTTTTTTAATGGTGTTTTCGGTTCTTTTCATATCATTTGAATTAACCTTTGAAAATTTACCCTCAACTTCGCTTTCACGGAAATTGTATTCACCAAAGCCAAAGCATCCCTCGGGAGGCATTGGAGTGTAGCCGCCCATTCTGGAACGGTTTCTTCTGCCGTCAATGTGCGTTGCGGCAGACATTTCACGAAGTGCCTCCATATGCTTTGCATTAATATGATATTCTATGGAAAATCTTAAGGGATTAAGTCCCGGTCTTCCTGAAAGATAGTCGGATGAATATCCTGCACGGGCGGCATCGTTGAAGGTTGCACAAAGGGAAATCAATGCACTTTTTCCGTTTGAAGTGTCGATAATTGCATAATCCGAAGCTTCCTCAAGGTCTTTTCCTGCACCGCAAATGGGAATGTTTCGTTTTTTAACAGCCTGCAAAGTGTCAAAAAGACCGTCATAGGAAAAATCCATTGTGTGATTGTTTGCAAATGAACAGCCGTTAAATCCAAAGCTCAGAGTATCGTCGAGAGTGTCTTCTTTTGCAAGCAGCCATGTTCCGCCGCAATAGCTTGAAGCGTAAATTTGTCTGTCGGACAAAACATTTTCAAGATTAAAAAGCTTTACATCTGCTTTGTTTACGATTTCGCTTATTGGGGTTACATCATAATTTTCGGGAAATCTTTCAAGTAATATGGCATCGCCAACACTGAGAATTGTTTGTTTCATTATTTCATCTTCCTTTCATCAGATTTTTCAACCTGTTCCATATCTATTCCGTTCATATTATCCAGTACAAACTGTACACAAACCTTACTGCCTATAGGCAATGCCGATTCATCAATATTAAAATCATTATTATGGGGCAATGCTGTAATTCCTTTTTCTTCATTTCTTGTTCCCAGTCTGAAGAACACACCGGGCTTCTTGGTTAAATATTGCGAAAAGTCCTCAGAACTCATCTTAACAGGCATCTCAGCCAGTTTTTCTTCTCCTATAACTTTTGCGGCAGATGATAAAACAAGGTCGGAAATATACGGGTTGTTATAAACCACATAGCACTTTAACTGACTGTCCACTTTAACCTCTGCACCTAATTCATCTGCAGCATTTTGCGCAATTTGTTCAATCCTTTTTGCAATGTGCTCATCTACTTCGCTACTATATGCTCTTACAGAAATAAGCATTTCAGCATAATCTGCTATTACGTTTTGTGTTGTGCCTGCTGAAAGTTTACCCACAGAGCAAACATATCTGTCAAAAGGATTCATTTCACGGGTAATCATAAACTGTATATTATTATAAGTTTTTACTGCAGCGGCAAGTGTATCAATACCTGAATGCGGTAAGGTGGCATGAGCAGTTTTTCCAAAAAATTCAATTTTTATTGTTCGCGACGATGCCATGGAAGCGCCTTTGCATACGCCAACAGTTCCAACATCAAGCCAGTTTTCAATATGTTGACCAATTATTATATCTATATCATCCATTACACCATCTGCCACCATGTACTCTGCTCCGCTTTCCTTCCCCTCTTCACTGGGTTGAAACAGAAGTTTTACTCTGCAGTTGATTTTACTTTCTGATTCCTTTAATGCTTTTGCAGTACCTAAAAGCATTGCTGTATGCGCATCATGACCACACGCATGCATTTTTCCTTCGTATTTGGATTTAAACGGAATATCTGTTTTTTCACTGATTAAAAGTGCATCCATATCCGCACGAATACCAATTGTAAAATCTTTTTTCTCAGGATTTATGGTGGCAACCACACTGCTCTTACCATACTCCTCTGTATAGGGAATCCCCATTTTGTCGAGTTCTCTTTTAACAAGAGCAATTGTTTTTGGTAATTCAAAATCAACCTCGGGATATTGATGAATCTCTCTTCGAATACCAATTATATAATCTTTATCTATATTTATCATGGCATTTACTCCTTACAGCACTATATTCGCAAGCGGCATATGCTGCTGACAACCGTATATGTCGCTATCTGCAAGAGCGCCGCTTATGTTTTTTCGCGGAAATGTTATCTTTATGGAATTTACAATATCATAGGATATGATGTCGATTTTATCTGTAGAAACATCATACGCCTTTGAAATTTGTTCCTTTGTGAGCCTTTGTTCAACATATTTCATATCCTCACGTGAATTGAAAATCAAATCAAAAGTAATGAAAAGAGGTCCTGCGTTTTTACTTCTTAAAATTTTTGTGTAGTCAATTAATTTTTTCATTTTCAAACCTCCTCAAGCTTTATTTTTGAAGTTTCAATGAGAGAATCCACCTTTGCAAGGTGAAAAACAGAAAACTCATATACTGCACCAACATGAATATCCGACGGAGAAAAAGGAAATGCAAGATTGCCTGCAGTGGACTTTCTGCCATCATAGTCACAGTGGAGCATTCTGCTTCTCACAAGAGCGCACACCGTGTCGGCAATTTCCTGAGTTTTGCCCACAACATCCATTATTACGCCCATTGAGCTTTCCTTGCCTCCGCTTGTTTTGAAAAATATTTTGTAGCTGCCCTCGGGAAGTGTATCTTTTGTGTTTTCGGCAACGAATTTTGTGACCGTGTCTGTAATCAGACCAATGTTTTCAATTGTTTTGGGGTCATATATTGTAGCCGGGCAAATTGTGCGATAGCCTGCACATCTAACCCCTTCAAGCTTCAGGCTTTTTTCTTTGGCTTCAATAAATTCGGAGCCCGACACTCTGACCGTTCTGTCATCAACCTGAGTGAACACAGAATTTGTTAGGTCGCAAACACCGTCGGGTTCATAAATCAAAAACGGATTTGACTGTTCATAAAGGGTGTGAGCCGCAACTCTGTCTACCGTACACCTTCTTATCGGGTTTGCAGGACGAAGCTCAAAACAGTCGTCATATATGTAGCCTTGCATAACATCTGCCGCCGCTACGGGTTCGGAACACATCGCACCGCATTCCATTATCTTTGCCATGTGAAAAGCAAGACCGTGGCTGTAGCCTTCATAAATGCAAGGAGCGGCATAAATTGCGGTGTCGCAGGCACGACCGCAAATTATAACATCGGCTTTTCTTTCTAAAAGCTCAATGATGGGAGCGATTCCAACCTGACTTACAATGCGAGTGCTTTGGGATATCAAATCTTTGTCAGCCATAAATTCACTGCTCATATCAATGAGTTTGCCGCTTTCAAGCTTGCTTAGAACGTATTGTGTATCAACATCGACGAGAACCGTTCCGAGCTTAAAGGAAAGATTTTGCTCCTTTGCAACTTCCAAAAGGATTTCTTTTAGCCACATAACGTGAACCTCACTGCCAGCGCCCCCGGCTGTGCCTATGATAAACGGAGCTTTGTGTTCCAGAGCTTTTGGAAGTGCGAGGGACAAATCCCTTTTTACCGCACTGCGGTCTGTGAATGATTTTCCGCTACCGAGATAATATGGTCCCGGGTCGGTTGAACCTGCATCAACGCCGAGATAGTCAACCTTTTCGGAAAATGCAATTTCAAGGGCTTCTTTGCTGTAGCCATAGCCAAGAAGTCCGTTTAAAGCAACAATTTTCAATTTATATCATCACCTTTCAAATTTATTATAACAAAACACCTTAAAGATTAAATTGCGTTTTGTTCGGTTAATATTGCATTTCGAACATTTATTATTGCAATATATATACATTCTGTGATACAATAATACCGGTGATGAAAATGGATGCTAAAAAAATCTTTCTTTCGGGATATAAAAACGCAACAGAAAATTTTTATATTGACAAAATAACAGAACCCACAAAAGCACTCAAACCCCATATTCACAACTATTTTCAAATATATTTTTGCAAAAGAGGAAAGCTTACTCACAATCTCACAAACACCTCTGCCACTCTTTTCAGAGGGGATGTTTTTGTGCTGCCGCCAAACACGGTGCATTACATTGAAAAAAATGTTTCGGATACGGTTTTTTATTCAATATCATTTACTTTTGATTTTATAAAAGAAAAAGAACTGACCGACAAATTTCCCTGTGATTTTCTTTCTTCACTTCAAAAAAGCTCAAAGGTTTACCCCAAGCTCACCCTTGCACCGGAGGATATTGTTTTCGCAGAGTGCATCTTAAACAAAATGGCAGATGAATTTGCGGACAAAAAAATAGAGTGCGAAACGGTGATACGCGACCTTCTTCTTTCGCTTGTTACCCTTATTGCACGACTTCATATCGATCAGACAGAAAATGTGTATACGGATATACATTCAAAAAAACAGCTTATTTCATATTGCATATCATACATTGACACACACTTTAACGAAGCTATTACCCTTGATGACATTGCCAGAAGATGCGCCATGTCAAAGACTACCTTTTGCACCTTGTTCCGTAATGCAACGGGAATGTCGTTCAAAGAATATCTGAATAAGAAACGAATTCAAAAAGCCATATCGCTGATGAAAAACGGCGAAAAAATAACCGAATCCGCAAGAATAAGCGGATTCGGCGAATTTTCTACGTTTTATCGTAATTTTGTTAAGTATACGGATATGAGCCCGGAGGAATATGCCAAAATTCACAGAATGAATATTGATTAATTAATTAATTTATTCCCCCATCAAATCATAGTTGAGCCACAAAACGGTGTAGTGCCATTTGAGGACGTACATTTTTTGGCATGTTTTTTGCCATTTGGGGACGTACATTTTTTGGCATGTTTTTGGTTTGTAATTTCATGTGTCAAAAAATGTACGTCCCTATCTGGCTTTCCAAACTGTTCTACAATGAGTTTTTACACAGTCTGCCCTCCCCAAACCGTTCCATCTTACACCGCTTTGGATAAAACACGATAATTCCACAGTTATCCTTGAGTCAGGATCCAAATTTTTATATTCCAACAGGCTTATCTATATACATTTCTTCATGATACTCAAGCACTTCACTTATGCCAAGCTCTGGTACAACAAATGAAAGAACCTGGTTTGTAAAAGACTCGGTTCCTGCAGGAGTATAATAATGAACTGCATCAGAATGAGCTTCTTCCGGCAGAGTTGCCGAAAGAGCATATAAATCGTTAATCTTAAATCCGTACTTTTCTACAATCTTTACAGCCTCATCATTATATTTTTCAATTTCTTCGTTGTAACGATTAAAATTTGGAAAATCCTTGCACAGTTTTTCGGAAAGAACTTTGGTAGAAGTTGCAAATATCACACATGCATTCGGACACAACTTTTTTATCCTGATGCAAATTCTTTCTATGTAATAAGCATATATATCTATCGGTGTGTGAGGCTCTTCATCAAAGAGTCTCAAAGTATCCCAAAGCCCTGCATTCCAATGGATTACGTCAATATCTTCACCATTTATTTCACCTAAATATTCATGAAAATGTCTTAAAAGGTACGAAGCAAAACGACAATTATCAGCAGGAAAAATAACATTTGCTTTTCCCTCTAAAGTCTTTTTTACGGATTTATCATATCCCATACGTATGGAATCTCCGATTAATAACAAATTTTTCATTTGTAAATCTCCTTGTATTTTTTTAGATGCACATACATTCTTCGACATATACTCTTCTCACCAAAAATCAAGCATCCCTTGAAATCACGCAAATCGGCGATTTTACATTGCTTTCTATATGTTTTACATTAAAATTCTTGTCAAAAACTGTGATACTATCACTTTTTTCATTCGTACAAATAATGTAATTCCCAACAATATCAAAATCTCTGGGGAAATTACCATTGCAACTATATGTGTCTTTATAAACTAACTTTCCGTTTTGATTTTTTAAAACACTTATTGTATCAAGTCCACGATTTGAGACATAAATATGATTCTCATTAAAACGTATAGCACTTGCAGTTGTTTCTCCTGTATATCCTTCCGGCAAACAACTTACTGTGTCAATATATTTTAATTCTCCGCATTTATATTCCATAATAGAAACTGTGGATTTCAATTCATTTGCTACAAAACAATATTTTCCGTCATCAGAAAAAACCAAATGTCTTGCACCATGTCCTTTTGGGACTTGTACCTTATCTCCAAGCTCTAAATCTTTATTATACAAAAATACAGTATCAAGCCCCAAATCTACCACACAGACATACTTTTTATCCGGTGTAAACCCGACATAATGTGCATGAGGCGCCTCTTGTCTTATAGGGTTTATGCCTTTTCCTTCGTGCTTTATCAATATTTCCGGCATTTTTAAAACACTGCCGGAAATATAATTTGCACAGTAAACAGCTCCGCAGTTTACCGACAAATGGCACGCCACTTCTCCTTTGGTTGAAATTATATCAGCAGGTGTTTGCAGTTTCCCGTCTGCAGATATATCATATGTAGCCAAACCACTTTCATTACTTCCCGAAAAAGGACTTCGCAGGAGAATATACATTTTATTATTTTCAGAAGCCATATACATAGGTCTGTCCATTTGTGTAAAGCTTATCTGCTTCAGAGAGCCATTACCACACAAATGATAGTGATATATACCACCATCCTTTGCGCACGAGGCAATATAAATATTATAAAGCGGACTGTGTATCATTGGGATCACCGTTTATAGCAAGATCGTATTCGTGAGACCAGTCAAGACCACGGTATGCAATTGCTCTGTCGTCTTTTTCAATCCAGTCAAGAAGCAAGTCGAGCATTTCCTTTGACCAGGTGTTCTTGTCTATTTGTGCAGTTGTGAATTTGTTGAGGCTTATC